>JACYMB010000018.1 GCA_015272205.1 Synechococcales cyanobacterium T60_A2020_003
CTTTGACGGTCGCCATTGTTTGAATCGCAAGGTCACTATAAAGAACTGACGCGCCGGGTTTGCCGCTCAACTCCTCGACCACCCACTGCCCCAGCACAGATTCTTCGATCCAGAAGGTGAGGCTTCCCCTAGCCTTCAATCCAGCGTTATACTCTGACCAGTTGCGGATGCGGTATTGAGGTTTCATGGCAGGTTTTATATGTGATAACTGAAATTTACCATGCCTCTCCTGCCCGCAACCCCTCTTTCATGCAACAACGCCGCTCTTTGGCTATGAACTTTCTGATAGTTAGCCCTCAGAAACGTTTATATTTCGCAGCATCTTGTTACATTTGGTCAAAGAGGCGATCGCCTGCGGTATGGTGATCAATGGTGGAATTACGTTTGCCTTCAGCCCTTAACCTCCTATGACATCGGTTCAGCCCCATTCGTCCTCGGATCAGTCAGGTCACAAGAAAGCGAAAGCCTTAAAACCCGGCAGTCGTCGTCCGGCCAAAGAACTATGCAGTGAGTGTGGTCTATGCGATACCCACTACATTCACTATGTCAAAGAGGCGTGTGCATTTCTAAACCAGCAAGTTCCGGAACTCGAAGAACAGTTTCACGGACGCAGTCGCAATTTGGACAACCCTGATGATGTCTATTTTGGGGTACACCAGGACATGATGGCGGCTCGGAAAACGAAACCTATTGAGGGTGCCCAGTGGACAGGGATCGTCAGCAGCATTGCCATTGAAATGCTAACCAGTGGCAAGGTGGAAGGTGTAGTCTGTGTCCAAAATACCGAGGATGACCACTTTCAGCCCAAGCCCGTGATTGCCCGCACTCCAGAGGAAGTTCTCGCAGCACGAGTCAATAAGCCGACCCTCTCCCCTAACCTATCGGTGCTGGAGCAGGTGGAGCAATCGGGCATGAAGCGACTGTTGGTGATCGGTGTGGGCTGCCAGATCCAGGCGCTTCGCGCGGTTGAGGAAAAGCTAGGGCTAGAAAAACTCTACGTCCTGGGCACACCCTGCGTGGACAACGTGACCCGTGCCGGACTCCAGAAGTTTCTAGAAACCACCAGTCGATCGCCCGATACGGTGATCTACTACGAATTTATGCAGGATTTTCGAGTCCACTTTAAGCACAGCGATGGGTCTACCGAAACGGTTCCTTTCTTTGGCTTAAAGACTAATAAGATCAAGGATGTGTTTGCCCCATCGTGCATGAGCTGTTTTGACTATGTGAACTCGTTGGCAGATCTCGTTGTGGGCTATATGGGCGCTCCCTTTGGCTGGCAGTGGATTACGGTTCGCAACGATCGCGGCCAAGAGTTACTAGATATGGTGATGGATCAGATAGAAACCCAGCCTGTGATGTCGGAAGGCGATCGCCATGCAGCAGTCCAGCAGGGCATTCCCGCCTACGATAAAGGGGTAACGTTGCCAATGTGGGCTGCAAAATTGATGGGCGTAGTCATCGATCGCATTGGCCCAAAGGGGTTGGAGTATGCACGGTTCTCCATCGATTCCCACTTTACCCGTAACTATCTCTACGTGAAGCGCAACCATCCAGAGATTCTAGAGGAGCATGTGCCGGGGTATGCGAAGAAGATCGTGAGTCAGTATAAGTTGCCAGACTGACCGGTCATTACGCCCCCCTTGAGGATATATAGCTGTTGCCAGATAGCTTAGGACATGGACATTTTGGTGGGGCGGCTTCGCCGCCCCACCAAAATGTCCTAACCGATATGGCTAGCGATATACATCACATTAGCGGTGTATTTGAAGCGGTCCTGGTGCATATCCGTCTGAAGGGGGACGCAGTCCCCCTCTACCTCCTCAATCTGCGGCAAGATTTTAAGGCATTAAAAAGAGCGAGCTATAGAGCCCGCCCAAGACTTAACACAGCAATTGAACGATTAGCGATCGACTGATCCCATGATCACGTCGATACTGCCCAGAATCGCCATAATATCAGCAACCTTAACCCCTTTCAGCAGGTGGGGCAGGATTTGGAGATTGTTAAAATCCGGTGGACGCACCTTGAATCGCCACGGGAAAATGCTATCGTCACCCATGATGAAGACACCCAACTCGCCCTTGCCGCTTTCTAGACGCACATAGTGTTCGCCTGCGGGGATTTTGAAGGTGGGCGCAATCTTCTTACCAATGAACTGATAGTCAAACTCGTTCCATTTCGACTTAGGGCCTTCCATAATCCGCTGGGCTTCCAGGTTCTCGAAGGAGCCACCCGGTAGACTCCGCAGAGCTTGCCGGATGATCTTGACGGATTCACGCATTTCGCGGATGCGAACCAGGTAACGGGCAAAGCAGTCGCCTGCGGTTTCCCACTGAACCTCCCAATCAAAATCATCGTAGGACTCGTAATGATCTACCTTGCGGAGATCCCACTTCACACCGGAGGCTCGCAGCATTGGGCCAGACAGTCCCCAGGCGATCGCATCATCCCGTGAGATGGTGCCCACCCCTTCCACCCGCCGACGGAAGATGGGGTTATTGGTGATCAGCTTTTCGTACTCATCCACCTTGGGCAAAAAGTAATCACAGAAGTCTTCGCACTTATCGACCCATCCATAGGGCAGATCGGCAGCAACGCCACCAATGCGGAAATAGTTGTTGTTAATCAGCCGTGACCCGGTTGCAGCTTCCCACAGGTCGTAAATCATTTCCCGTTCGCGGAAGATGTAGAAGAACGGTGTTTGTGCGCCTACGTCTGCCATGAATGGCCCTAACCATAGCAAATGGTTGGCAATCCGGTTGAGTTCCAGCATGATCACCCGGATATAGCTTGCCCGCTTGGGTACGGCAATATCGGCCAGCTTCTCAGGCGCGTTCACGGTGATGGCCTCGTTGAACATGCCTGCGGCGTAGTCCCAACGGCTCACGTAGGGAACAAACATGATGTTGGTTCGACTTTCCGCGATCTTTTCCATGCCCCGATGCAGGTAGCCGATCACGGGTTCACAGTCTACAACGTCCTCGCCGTCCAGGGTCATAATCAACCGCAGCACCCCATGCATCGAGGGATGATGCGGTCCCATGTTAAGCACCATGGGTTCGGTCTTGGTTTCAATCATTGCCATGGGCAATTGTTCTCCTGATATGTGCTGCAAGCAGGGGTCATCTGATGAGGTGGGAGGCTAGGGACGACGGTGCTATTGGCAACCGATCGCGATCGCACCCACTTCGTATCGTTTTGTTGCACGTATACGTTACTAAATATTATATGGATGAACGGACGGGACTCTGTTCAAAAGCACGAATATCAAACCAAGTTTCTTCTAATAGGTCGAACTGGGTAGGCGATCGCCCTCTTGCCTCAATCGGCTGAGCAGCCTGTCAGGTCGCATTCCGCAATCAACCAAGTCGCTATCCCCGACGGCTAAACACCTCCCATTGCATTGGGAGGTGTTTAGCCGTAATCAAATTTAGTCATGAGTTGAGGGTGAGTGAACCGTAAGAGTGCTAGACAGAACCACGTCGCTTCAGCGCTTCGATCATTTGCTGCCGCACTTCTACTGCCCACTGGTCAAAGTTGAAATCATTGCCAGGACTGGTGCTGCGCCCTGAAGAGGGAGCGTTGTTCTGAGATTGATTTTTTCGATTCATACCTTCTGCGCCTCGATGAAGACATAAAGAGTTGCTAGGGACGCACTTGCCCTAGCTCGATCAAGCAGGTTATAACCTCGTTCTTCCGTTCAAGTGGATTTTTGGGAAATCCAACGGGCTGCCTTAGAACGAAGGGCTTGGGCGTTGGGATCATGGAACGCTTTGCTCTAGCTTGAAGGACAAACATAGAGGCAAATCACATCCCGACAGCATAAAAGCCGCTTCAGCCAAGCATGACTAGGTAAAGCAGTGAGCTTCATACTTATTACTGTAGAGCAAATTCTATATAGAAATGTACAGGGAATGAGAACTTTTGTGTCAAAAAGTACAGAAAAGATGACAATTTTGTAGAGCGATCGGCTTTGTTGCATGATTAGAAAAACGGTCAGGTTCGCCTTGAGAGTGTCCTGGTATTAACCTTCAACCTTGTAGCTATCGGGTTTAGCGATCTGAATCATGCGGTTGAGCGCAACACATTTGATGAACAATTCCACGGCTTGATTGTCAAATTGACGTGCACTGAGATTGCCCCCAAAAATAGTCTTAAAGCGGAACATGGTAGTTTCAGCAATCGAACGACGATGATAGC
>JACYMB010000019.1 GCA_015272205.1 Synechococcales cyanobacterium T60_A2020_003
TGACCAGTTGCGGATGCGGTATTGAGGTTTCATGGCAGGTTTTATATGTGATAACTGAAATTTACCATGCCTCTCCTGCCCGCAACCCCTCTTTCATGCAACAACGCCTGGGGTAACTGAAACTGACCATGTCCCTACCCTTCCGCAACCTCTCTTCATGCAACAACGCCGTTCCATATCTTTAGTTTATTTTGAATTTTTTGGGGATTCAGGATGTGGAATATGTTGAGGTTCCCTATCAGGAACTGGGCGGCGATATGCAGCAACAGGCACTGGAAGGCGCGATCGCCCAATTGATGGAGTTAGCTGAAATTTGGTAAGCCGATCTATCTTGAAATAAACTTGTGGGGCGGCAAAGCTACCCCACAGGACTACAGCGGCGATCGCTATAACTTACGGAATTGTAGGCGCACTACAGGGTTCGGAATTCGGGAATCCTAACATCTCTCCTAGAGAGAAACAGACAAACGGATTCTCCGGCACGGGCGGTGGCCCCGCAGCAACCCAGAAGCGCAGACTTTCCGGTTCATAGATGGCCTGACGGAGTGAGCCATTGCCACCAGGACTGGCATCATCGTCAAAGACATCAAAGGGACTGGCCTGCATCGTTTCGGGATTGACGCGATCGCGCAAAACGCGAGCCATCGTGGTTTCATCGATGTTGCCATAGACGGAGCTAACCCCATCCGGTTCTAATAGTTGACCATAGCGCATAAAGCGAAACTGAGTCGATTGATTGAGGGGCAGCGGTTGCCGATCGTATATATCCTCTAGAACAAAGTGATTTGTGGTATAGAGAATGCCATCCTCTTGAAGTTCGCGTACGGCTAAATGCTGTCCGGTGAACTCAAAGACTCCGGCTTGGTGCGATCGCCCATCGGCCAACATAATCAGGTTTGCCCGCACGCGCGGCTCCGTTTCTAAGAGCGTACGTGCTTCCTCAAACGTGGTGGCATTGCCCAACACCTTCGCCATAATTTGCACATTGCTCCGGCCTTGGAATTGGAGTTCGTCAGGACTATTGGGATGAGCCGTATCCAGTCCCATCGAGATTCCCGCCACATTTAATCCCCAATTGGGCCACACCATGCCTGGATAGGTAAAAAAGACGTGGGGTAGACCGCCTGTGGGCTGGCGAACCATCACCACTGGGTTATTCACAATATAGTCAATAGGCTTCTTGTTGTTATCCAGTGTTGATCCGTGATAGAGTCGCCCATCTTTTGTGGCGTTGGTGGTGGCAACAAATTGACTACATCCATCCCAGAAGAGAACCTCTGGTAGGGTATAACCAAACAGTTCCTGAAGAACATCCCCGTAGGCTAAGACCAGACAGGCATCTGTGGTCATACCAATATCCTGGGTAGCATCTGCAAGGCCACGGCACTCTTCTGCAACATCAGGATAAGACCGATAGGCAGATAGCCGACTTAACCCAAACCCTCGCCCAACTAATCGCAGAACAGAGAGTGCCTCAGTCCCCATTTGGGCAATTTCGTCGTGTAATAGCGCTCCATGCTGATACCCCATTTCGTAGGGAGTGCCTTGTAGCCAGATGGCTTTGATAATGCCGTGATCCTCACGGTGGGACGGGACGGGTTGCCAATTGGCAGGCAAGGCTTCAGCGAGTTGGGTAGGTGAAATAGGGGCTGGTGAGGGGAGTACCGTGATGCTATCGCAGGTACAAACCTCTTCTGTCGCCGAAACTTGGACTTGGACTAACCAATCCTCTAAGGATAGGGCAGCGGTTTCAACATCTCCTTGTGATTCAAAACGCTTCACGTTCCGACCAAATCGAGCTAGGCGTACACCATCGACGTAGATTTGTGACGTGGGATAGTTTTGTAAAAGTTCAATCGTAGTAAATTCGTTATCTCCGGCAGTAGAAAGAATCAGCGTAGACCGCAACGCCTGAATGTTGCTTGTTTTTGATCGGGTATGGATCACTTGCCCAACGTCAAACAGCAAGAATTCACCCAGCAACGAGTTTAGGGTGCTATCCAGGAAACCAAGCTCGACCTTGATGGGTCTATTCAGTGCCTCTTGTAAATCCGCCGGATTGACATTGCCCAGATTGAGGAGTGAGTTTAATTTTTGAGAGGTCTCGCCCGTTTCAGCAAGGGTCGTGAGTTCTGCAATGGAAACGGAACGTCCCAAGGGGCCAAAGGTAAAGACAAGCTCTTTATCGGTAAACGAAGAGGTTGTCGCTTTTACATCGGCGGATGGTGGAACGTCTGCTGGTAGCGGTGCAGAGGATGGGCGCAGGCTAGATAGGGAACTCTTGGCGTTGTTGTACACTGCTGCTACAGAGAGATTGTTGCTGGGTGGTGCGATCGCCTCTGCTGCAGACGAGGTGGGAGATGCCCCTACCGCATCACCATTACAGTCACAGATCAGCTCTGGCAACAGTTCTTCAGCAACCGAGAGTACGGGGCTAATCCGCGTCACAAATAGGTTAAGGTCTGAGTAGACCTGTTCCATTCGGTTGATATCGAGTCGGACGACCGGAGCTGGATAGTTGCTTAGCAGCTCTATCACAGAAAACAAACCGTCATTTGAGAGCGATACTCGAAACGCTTGTTCCAAGGACGCTAAATCTTCTCGCCTCAGCGGATCACCCATCGTTTTGTTAACTTGAAGCAGTAAGAACTCGCGTGGAGTAATAACTTCAACCTCTCTAAAATACGGAAGTTCCCCAGTCAGGATGGGGGAGATTATGTCCAGATCGTATCCTGCAGATTCAAAAAAGGCGGTTACTTCCTCAGACGGTTCTTTGTGATGGGCGATCGCCTCCAGTTCTGAAACGGGTACGAGCAGGGTTGCATCTCGGTTTGTCAGTAACACAGACTGCGCGGCATTGGCTTGCGTTGTCATAAAGAAAACGCTGATGCCAAGTCCTAGAATTAAGCTCAGCCCGAACCGCCACAGACGAGGGATACGCCTTAGCAGGGCTAAAAATGAATTGAATTGAAAAACCATTGATCTTTATCTCAGCAAGTGTTGGCGCACATACCAGAAAACTATAAAGCGATCTCATCAGAAATTGATAAGCCTTTGCAATCAATTTTCTCAATAGGAAGAATATTGAATACGTCTGTTCGCGATTTCGTTGACAGGGCGGTTCAAATCGAAAATGTTGACCTGGAGCGCATTACATTTCTTCAGGTTTGGGCGCTAGGTTTAGTTTAGGCACTAGGTTTGGGCGCGCCCTACCCATCCACACGTGGCATCTACTTAGGTGGAGGAAGATTCATAGATTGAGTAGTATAAATACCCACCACCCGTGCAATGTAAACGGTTGGATATAGAACTCCGACAACCCCTTCAAGGTTCGCTGCAAACATCGCAAATGCATTCACGGGCACAATGTCGCCGTATCCCATCGTTGTTAACGTTGTAAAACTGAAGTAGAGGAGTGCATTACTACTCCGTTCTACAGATACCGAAAAGGCATTCGCGTCAAAGTACTGGATCGCTTGATAAAGTGCAAACCAGAAATAGCCAAGCAGGAAGTAGATACATGCACTCCCTCGCAGAGTGTCTCCTGTAACCTGCTGTTCTTGAAATATACGCCTGGATAATACAACAATAGCGATGGCAAGTAGACCCGCATATACAATTTTGGTGAGTCCTCTCAGCGGTAATGCATACTGAAATACGTGTATGGCAAGTGCATCCACGATGTACGTAATTCCAGCCAACCACGCGCACCATTGAAATAATTTATGGTAGAAGCCAAGAACTCTAAAGGATAGAACAAGGACTGGGCGTTGTTGCATGAAAGAGGGGTTGCGGGCGGGAGAGGCATGGTAAATTTC
>JACYMB010000020.1 GCA_015272205.1 Synechococcales cyanobacterium T60_A2020_003
TGGAAGGGGAAGAACTCACCATTGATGAGATCAAGGCTTGTATCCGTAAAGGGACGATCAACCTGTCCTTCTTCCCCACCTACTGCGGCTCCTCCTTCAAGAACAAGGGTGTACAGCTTGTTCTGGATGCGGTTATAGACTACTTACCCAACCCCATGGAAGTGCAGCCTCAGCCGGAAACCGATTTGGAAGGAAACGAGACAGGCAACTACGCCATCGTTGATCCCGACAAGCCTCTCCGTGCCCTAGCGTTCAAGATCATGGACGATCGCTTTGGCGCATTGACCTTTACCCGGATTTACTCTGGAACGCTTACAAAAGGGGATACCATTCTGAACACCGCAACGGGCAAAACCGAGCGGATTGGTCGTCTGGTGGAAATGCACGCTAACTCCCGAGAGGAGATTGAATCGGCTCAGGCGGGTGACATTGTGGCGATCGTGGGGATGAAGAATGTCCAAACCGGACACACCCTCTGCGATCCCAAGAATCCCGCAACCCTGGAACCAATGGTCTTCCCTGATCCGGTAATTTCGGTCGCCATTAAGCCGAAAAAGAAAGGAACCGACGAGAAGATGGGTATGGCTCTCAGCAAGATGGTTCAGGAAGATCCCTCCTTCCAGGTGGAAACCGATGAAGAAAGCGGCGAAACCATCATCAAGGGGATGGGTGAATTACACCTAGATATTAAGGTGGACATCCTGAAGCGTACCCACGGGGTCGAAGTCGAGATGGGTAAGCCCCAAGTGGCCTACCGTGAATCGATCACGAAGCGCATTGAAGACAGCTACACCCACAAGAAGCAGTCGGGTGGTTCGGGTCAGTACGGTAAGATTGATTACGTGATTGAACCGGGCGAAGTCGGCAGTGGCTTTGTGTTTGAGTCTAAGGTTACAGGGGGTAACGTACCTCGTGAGTACTGGCCTGCGGTTCAGAAAGGCTTTGAGACCAGCATTGATAAAGGGCCTCTGGCGGGATACCCCTGCGTTGATTTCAAAGTGACGCTGATGGATGGGGCATATCACCCGGTAGATTCGTCGGCGATCGCCTTTGAAATTGCAGCGAAGGCGGCTTACCGTCAAACCCTTCCTAAAGCTGGCCCTCAATTGCTGGAACCGATCATGAAGGTTGATGTGTTCACCCCTGAAGCCAACATGGGCGACGTGATTGGTGACCTCAACCGTCGTCGCGGCATCATCAAATCCCAAGACACCAACCCAATGGGGGTTCGGGTGAAGGCTGATGTGCCTCTGAGCGAGATGTTTGGTTACATCGGTGACCTGCGAACCATGACCTCTGGTCGCGGCCAGTTTTCAATGGAGTTCTCTCACTACGCACCTTGCCCAAGCAACGTAGCGGAGGAAGTCATCAAGGAAGCCAAAGAGCGTCAGGCCGCACTCGCCTAGGGAGGCGCGGTAGAGGCTTTTTCTGACTAGGCGAGCCTCTAATGAATAGAGTCTAAATATGGGAATCCGTTCTATGGGGCGGGTTCCCATTCCTATCATTTGGGGCTAGCATGTTGATTGCGATTTTGAGTAGGTCATGGAGCTAAACTCGTCCCTCTCTACCGAAGTAATTTTGACGGGGTGTCAACGACCGATTGGACTCTTTCAGCTTGATTGGAATCCCCAACCAGGAGCCTATCTCGATATTGAGGGGCAAACCTACTTAGTGTTAGAACGCCGCCACCGTTACCACCTGCGATCGGGGCGATACCATCTCCACAAAATTGCGCTGTACGTCCAAAAATCTCAGCTCCCCGCTGAAAAAAGCCTGTGGAACGGGCAGTGGGTGATTGGGGACATCACCTGCGGCTACAATGCCCGCTCCGAACTCTTGCGCTGCACGGTAAACCCAGCAGGCCCCTGCGATCGCTGCATTCACTACACCCCCGCTCCTGAGGTCTGAACCGGGTATCGGATCGTTACTCTGACACCCGAAGCATATCCGTTGATCGACCCATCCCTTGGCTTGGCAATCACGCTAGCCCTTGAAAACGCGCACGGAACGGCGATCGCACACTCCTGTGGATAATTTTTGCCCAAGCTGTATAGGTGGTCTGTCCCCGATGAGTTCTCTGCTCGATCTCAATCATCCAACCTCGGTCATGCGCGTGGTATCTCAGCGGCACAATCGTTGAAACGACCATAGCAAATCTATCCCCTGGCAATTGGTATAGCTGTTGCCAGCTAGCTTAGGACATGGACATTTTGGTGGGGCGGCGAAGCCGCCCCACCAAAATGTCCTAACCGATATGGCTAGCGCTATATCTGCCTAGTCCTCGGCAATAAGCACATCCAGCAATGGAGCCAACTCTTTATTCAGGCGACCCGATTTCACATAGTCCGCATAGGAATCAGCTTCCACAGCAAGCAGTTCTGACTTTAATTGCTCGGCGGTAAAGTCACGAAGGTCGGGATACTGATTGATTAAGGTTTCTGTCTCATCATCAATGCGTTTTAGTTCACTATTGACTAGCGTTTCTTGCAGCCGCACAAACTCCGGATCAATCCCAGGGCGATCGCCCACCTGCGCTAAGCGTTCCAGCACCCGATTAAGCGCATCCTGACGGGCAACCAATTCCATATACTCCTGGCGGGCAGGTTGATTCCCCAACAGTTTTAGCTTTTGTAAGATCGGCTGAATCGTTAAACCTTGTGCCAGCAGCGTAAACAGCACCACCCCAAAAACGGCTGCAATAATTTCCTCTCGCTGGGGCAAGATAGCTGGAACACTCAGTGCTAGCGCAATGGACACCGAACCGCGCAACCCACCCCACCACAGAATAATCTGCTTCGGCCAAGAGATCGGCTCACTCATCTTTACGCTGTTGCTGAACAAGCTGAGAACATAGATGGCGATCGCCCGTGAAACGACCATGCAAGCGATCGTAACCCCGATGATAATCAAGTTCTCTCCTAGGGCATCAAACTCCATCTGATCCCCAATGAGGAGGAAAACGATGGAGTTCACAAAAAAGGCGAGAAATTCCCAAAACTCAGACACAATCACCCGCGTTCGGGGATTCATGCCAATCCGAGAACCAAAATTTCCGAGAATTAGCCCCGTACACACCACGGCAATTACCCCTGATCCCCCAAATTCTTCTGCCAAAAGATAGCTACCGTAGGCGGAAACGAGAGTTAGGGACTGTTCGACAAGGGGGAGATCAAACCGCTGGGTGAGGTAGGAGATGCCGAAACCCAGTAAACTGCCGATGCCGACACCCACGCTCACCACGATCAAAAGCTGTACGGCAATGGATTTGAACGACAGATCAACAGGCGTTGTGCTGAGGGGAATCACCACGAGAAAGCTGAAGGCAACAACGGCCATACCGTCATTGAATAGACTTTCTCCCTCCATCAAGGTGGATAGGCGTTTGTCTACTCCCAGTTCCCGAAAAAGGGCAATCACGGATACGGGATCGGTGGCAGAGAGACTTGCCCCAATCAAGAGGGCAATTTCCAGCGGCATTCCAACAAAGTAGTTTAATCCAACGGCGACGCCCACAATAGAGATCACGACACCGATTACGGCGTATAGACAAATGGACTTTAAATCACTTTTCAGGTCTGCCCATTTGATATTCCATGCGGCCTCAAAGAGAAGGGGAGGTAGGAAGATAAAGAGAATCAGTTCAGGGGATAAGTTGACGAGGCGCACATCGACGGTCGCTAGGGCTAACCCGACAATGACGAGCAGCAAGGTGTAGGGAATCCGCCGAAACCAGCTTGAAACCTGGGGTAGAGTCGCCACTCCCAACGACACGGAGAGAACGAGAAGGAACTGTTTGAGTCCTTGTTCTATGCCCGCATGGGCTAGTCCTGTTTCCATCGCCATAGGTGGTTGCTTGGGTGTTGAAGGAGCAAGAGGGGCGATCGCCCTCCATTAATACTCCATTCCTAAAGGATGTCTTAAGAATGGGCGATCGCCCTTTAAAAGTCCCCCAAAATGTATCGTTGTCTTTTGATTCCGTCAAGCTAATGTTCAGCAACGGTTAGGAACCCTATGAAATTAAGAAACGTAAGATTTTGCAGGGGTTTAATTATGCTGTCATACACTAGGTGGGAAGTAATTACACGCGATTAAACGCTCAAGCCTGTAGTCTTTACACCTCCGTATCCATCACACCTATTACTGAGGCGACTGATGCTAAATCTTGTTGGATTGTGGACTAGCTTTGGAACGATTGCGCTGCCTGCTCTTCTGGCTCAGGCAACCTATGCAGACCCCGAAATCAGTACAACGCAGATTGTATTGTCGATCATTGCTTATATAGTTGGTGCGTTTTTCTGTCAAAAGATTTATGAAAAGCTAGGAGTTGAAAACGCCTGGTTTGCTTGGATCCCGATCTTGAACATATACGTTAACTTTGTGGCGGGAGATGAAGAAAATCCGGTACTTTGGACGATTCTGGCCTTAGTGCCCTGTATCAACATTATTGCCATCGTAAAACTCATTATTGCTTGGGTCAAAATCTGCAATAAGCTCGAAAAATCCCCTTGGCTCATTCTCCTTTGGCTGATTCCGCTAATTGGGTTTGCTATTTTCGGCTATCTCCTTGCTTTTGCATAAATCCAAACTCTTGCACTGACATTCAGCCATGATCCGACTTAAGTACCGCAAAATTCTCTTTTTAGTGTTGATTGCCCTGATGACTGGAGTCACAATGGCAGCCTACAGCCAGTCCCACGCTGGCTTCCTCACAAAGACGTTTGCGGTCGTTATGGTGCAGCAAGTGGCAACCGTCGTTCTTTTTCTCGTCTGTTTTGGATGGGACTTGGGGCGATCGCGTCCGTCACGTTCCGGAGATTACAGGAGTTTACCCTTTGAATGAGAATGGGTATGCCACAACGACTTTCCAGACACGAAAGACAAGGGCGATTGCTGTATTTGGCGATCGCTCTTCTTCCATTAGTGGGCAGTTTTTTCATCGCCCATGGTCTACCGCTCAAGCTACCGGGATGTCCGCTCATGCACTTCATCGGTATTCCCTGTCCGGCTTGGGGACTAACCCGCTCGTTTTTGGCAATGGCCCGGGGAGACTGGACCCAGGCGATCGCCTTTCATGCCTTTGGCCCGGTTATTGCCCTAGGGTTCCTCTGGCTGGGTCTACGAACAGCGATCGAACTCATCCGTGGGTATAAAATGTCTGATCCATTCAGTTTCTATCTGCGACAACCCCGAATCCAAATCCTCTGTTTCCTAGTGCTGTTGAGCTACCACGCTACTCGTCTGTATACGCTTTGGCAAACCGGGAACCTGCCGCTTTGACGGTCAGACCAACCGCTCAATTCATGGGATACATCGGCGATCGCATAAGCTTAACTTTTAAGCAGTGCAAGAATGCGGCGATCGCCTTATATTAAGGTATGTGTCGTGATGAAACTGTTCTAACTCGGCACGGCGTTGTTGCATGAAAGAGGGGTTGCGGGCAGGAGAGGCATGGTAAATTTCAGTTATCACACATAAAACCTGCCATGAAACCTCAA
>JACYMB010000021.1 GCA_015272205.1 Synechococcales cyanobacterium T60_A2020_003
AAATTTACCATGCCTCTCCCGCCCGCAACCCCTCTTTCATGCAACAACGCCGCCAACAACTACAAATCGTTTCAGATTTTTACGGCAGTTGCGCTGGTCTATCTGGTACTGAACTTACTTTCGTCCCAGGCATTTAGCCTTTTAGAGCGACGGATGAATCCAATTGAGCAAACGAAGCGGAAACAGGCTTAAACAGTGGGTAGTCTATTGGTAGAGGGATGTATTTGTCCAGATAGAGGATCTATCGAATTCGGTGCATCCCCTTCAAGAACCTACTGATAGACACGGAGCACTGCACAAGGAGCTAAAGCGATGACTACGTTTGCCAAAACTTGTCTACGTCGGGCAGGGCGATCGCTAGCTGGATTACTCATAGGTGCATCGCTACTTCTACCAACCCTCGCGCTACCCAGTCAGCCTGCCTTTGCTCACGATCCCTACCAGTCGATGAGTGAGCTAAAGGTCTCTAATCTGCGCTGGATTGAAGTGAATTTATCCACCCAGCGGCTGATTGCCTGGGAAGGCGGCGAAGCTGTTTATGCCGTGATCGTATCCACTGGAACCTATGACCACCCGACTCTGGCGGGAACGTTTGCGATCCAATCGATGTATACAACGGCTCGGATGCAGGGGGACGACTATGATGTTCCCGATGTGCCCTACGTCATGTACTACGACGGCAGTTACGGCATTCACGGCACCTACTGGCACAATAACTTCGGCACGCCCATGAGTCATGGCTGTGTGAATGTGGCCGTTGACCATGCCGAGTGGCTGTTTTCCTGGGCATCCATCGGCACTCCTGTGGTGGTGCATTACTAACGCTTGCGCTCAGCGGTGGAAAGCGTCCGATCAAAAGCACTGAGCGTTTTTTTGTGGATAGTACCCACAAAAAAACGCTCAAATGAACGATGGAACTTAGGGCGATCGCCAGTAGAGATTACACGGCAACCGCAATATAGCCGCGATTCTTCAGACATTGATACACCTTCTCTACACTCTCTTCCAGGGTTTCGAGATCGGTGCGGCACTCCACTTCGGGATTGAGGGGCGGCTCGTAGGGGTCATCAATTCCGGTGAACTGCTTGATTTCACCCGCACGGGCACGCTTATACAACCCTTTGACATCCCGCTCTTCACACACATTCAGCGGTGCATTGACGAATACTTCTATGAAGTCGCCAACTTTGCTACGCACTTCGTCCCGAATGTCACGATAGGGCGAAATCGCGGACACCATCACAATGACGCCATTGCGGGTGAGCAAGTGGGATACAAAGCCAATCCGACGGATGTTTTCGTCCCGATCTTCCTTGCTGAAGCCTAGATCTTTGGTGAGGTTCTCCCGCACGATATCGCCATCTAGTACCTCAACCGCGTACCCCTCTGCCCGAAGTTTGGCTTCGAGGGCTTCACGAATGGTGGTTTTTCCAGCTCCGCTTAACCCCGTGAACCAAATGGTAACGCCACGTTGGTTTAGACCCATCTTTTTAGATACCTCTCTAACTAAACACTAAACACTCTAGACACCAGCAAGGCACTAATCCTCTTGACGGATACAACATTGCTTTGTGCAACAATCCTTAACTAAATGAGTAATTTTACCTGTTCTTCAAGACACATGGGACATTTGTGGCAAAAACTCGTGGAGCGATCGCCCTCCCTAAAACGCTCAAACCTAGGCATGACAAAGGCGATCGCCCTTTTTTTAACGCTTATAATTAGTGTTGGTCTGGGTGCCTGCGCCGGAGTAGGCATGGCTGCCGATTTCGATTCCACGGTAGTCAAGTCCGACCAGTTCTACACCTACCGTTCACACCATAGCGCCGACGGAATTGGCAAATTTTTCATGGGGCGCGAAATTGCCAAGGTGATGGGACACACTGAAGCCCTGTGGCTTGAACGTCCCAGTCGCGAGTTTTTAGAACAGCCCGAACTGGCGATCGCTGCTCTTGATTTGAAACCCACAGATGTAGTGGCAGACATTGGGGCCGGCACAGGCTACTTCAGCTTTCGGATAGCCTCAATCGTGTCCGAGGGGCGAGTGCTAGCCGTAGACGTTCAGCCGGAGATGATCGATATTCTTGAATTTTTGAAACAAGATTATCACGCTGAAAATGTAGCCCCTATCCTAGGGAGTATCACAAATCCAAAGCTTCCTACATCTAGCGTTGATCTTGCACTCTTGGTCGATGCCTACCATGAGTTTGAGTATCCCTATGAAATGATGCGGGCAGTGGCGGATGCTCTCAAGCCCGGTGGACGGGTTGCATTGATCGAATATCGAAAGGAAAATCCTTTGATTCCCATTAAGGGATTGCACAAAATGACGCAGCGGCAAGCCCGTCGTGAGTTACAAACCGTAGGGTTAACCTGGGAAACCACCATCGATAGTCTGCCTCAGCAACACCTGATGATCTTCCGCAAGCTTGAGACCCCCTCACCCTAACGACTCCCCATCGGGTTTGCCCCCAAGTGTATGTGGCTCTTCCCTTCTCCTCGATCTGTAGTGTCCTCAGCGATCGCCCTTGGCTGTCTGGGGCTTGCCGCCTGTCCAGTTACGGCTCAGTCCTTTTCCAGTCCCACCACCTTAGCGACGCGATTGCCCACGGTTAGCCCCTTTTTACAAGCCTATCGCGACACATCGGGACGCTTTGAAATTGCCCTGCCTGCGGACTATGCCGTTACGAATACTCCAACCGGCCTCCTATTTGCCTCGCCAGATGGGGGCTTTGGCGGCATGGTGGATACCGGATCAGCCCAGGGGCAATGGTTTAGCCTAGAGGATTTAGAAACAGCCCTAAAGACGGAATTTGAGCAGCGCCTCAGCCACATTACCTGGCAAGGATCCTATGCCCATAACCAGGGGGGCGTTCGCATCGATTGGGTGGGGGAAGATCCGGCAGGAAATCAGTTGGATGCGATTAGCTTTATCCAACAGCAGGGTGACACTATTTTCGTCTTGACCATGTGGGGTATTAATACGGCCTACAGCACCTACAACGACGATGCAGACGCTATTTTCGCAACGTACCGCATTCAGCCCTAAAACGAACTCAATCTAGGGGGGTGAGGGTTTCTGTTCTGCCTGCCCAGCGGTTGGCAGTTGAAATTATCTTGAGCTAAGTTAGTAGAGCTTTATCCTAAAATCTCCAACTTTAAGGACGGTTGGGACTATGGCGGAGGTCAATTCGACAGCGGCTTTGGCGATCGCCCATAGCCAAAAGAATTGATTGATCGCTACACCCAAATACTGTTATTTCAGTAGTCAAACTATTACATTTCAATGGAATATCTTCTCAAAGACGCATTACGGGCCGTTAGCATTCATAGCGGCTGGATGATTTGGAATCTTTTCCTTGCATTTATTCCCTTTGCCCTAAGTTTCTGGCTGTTTCGGCGGCGTACCCTTGTGCGGACTTGGCTGTGGTGGTTTGGGTTTGTGGTGTTTATCGCGTTTCTGCCCAACGCCCCTTACCTCCTCACCGACATTATTCACCTGATCCGGGCAACGCGGGCGGGATATTCCGCCTGGATTATTGCGGTCATTATTATTCCGCTCCATGTGTTTGCAATTATAGGCGGATTTGAATTTTACGTTGGCTCCTTGCTGAATCAGGGGCATTACCTCCGACGCTGTGGCGCAACGCGTTATATCATTCCTGCAGAACTTGCTGTTCACGCCCTGTGTGCTGTGGGCGTTTACCTCGGACGGTTCCGACGATTTAACAGTTGGGATCTCGTCACGAAGCCCGATTCGGTCATCGTGGGAATTTTGGATGACTTAACGACCAAAAAGCCCTTGTTAGCCATTGCGATTACGTTTGTGATGATCACGGTCGCCTATTTCATCATGAAGGAAATTACCCTGGGTTTAGGATTGCGAATTCAGTCTGTTCGCGAGGAACGCCGCAACCAGGCCAAACAAAAGGCCAGCTATCGGCTTGAATCTTGACATCGTTTGGTTGGGATTGAACGTGCCTAAGCAGGACGACTGGCTATCCTGAGTCCCGTCCGGTTCAGATGCCGAAAGTTAATTCGCGTTAATATAATGTTTAGTTTTGAGACTCCAAATATCTGGAACAATGGTTCCCTGGTTTTAATCCTGGAGCTTAGTTCATCTGGTTTTGTGGGAGAGGAGTGGTTTTAAGCATGGTTTGGGCGATCGCATGTTTCGTAGTAGCGTTTATTTTTGCCAGCTTTGTGGAGTATTGGATGCACCGTCTCATGCATGCATCCGCCAAGATTGGAGAACGGCATCGCGACCATCACCGTCGCAATGAAGGACAGGGCGTGATTTGGGAGTTTCGGGACTACGTCCTCGGTAGCGCGATCTTGATTATTCCGATGTTTTTTGTATCGCTGACGGCAGGTTTGGGCTGGGCAGCGGGTGCGCTGGTTTATGCGGCATTCTCCGCCTATGCTCACCAGCTTCAGCATGAAAATCCGCGAAAATGCTTTTGGATGACTATGCCTGTCCACTATGTCCACCACAAGTACGGCATGTGGAATCACAACTTTGGGTTGGCTGTGGATTGGTGGGATCACGTGTTCGGAACCTACAAGCTTGTGGATTGGCTCACCGAAGACGAACTGACCCGACCGGAAAAAGGATATCTGGAACTGCGCTGGTGGTAATCCATATCCCTGGTCCTAAACGTTCCATTCCTTGAAGAAGAAAAACGGTATTGAGAGACTGACCCAGCCTTTCAACACCGCTTTGTGTTTTGCGATTCGCCATGTATGTGATGATGGTAAAACTTGGTGAATTGCAGCTTGCGACGGACTAAGCGACCAAACCCGCTCGCAGGGCACGCACTGCTGCCTGAGTGCGATCGTTAGCACAAAGCGTATTCAGCACATTGCGAACGTGGGTTTTGACCGTGCCAATGGTGATGTATAGGCGTTCGGCTATTTCGGCATTGCTGCACCCTGCCACAATTAACCCCAGGATCTCTAGTTCACGCTCTGTCAGCGGGTAGGTCTTGAGAACCTGTTCATACTCCGGGGCAACGGCTGCAATCTGAATGGTTCGCTCGTTCGATGCGGCTGGCACTTGATCTTGGAACTGGCGCAGCACCACATTGGCGATCGCCGGATCAATCCACGAATTCCCTGTGTGGGTAGCTCGGATTGCTTCAACAAGGGTGTCAATGTTTATGTCCTTCATGCAGTAGGAATCTGCTCCGGCAGCAAAGGCCGCCATCACCGAATCCTCGCTGTCATGCATGGTTAGCATCAGAATCTTGGAGGAGGGTTGCTCAGCATCGCTGCGTTCCCGATACTTGCGGATAAGTTCAATTCCGTCCATGTCGGGCAGGCCAATATCCACAACCGCGACATCCGGCTTCAGCGTTTCCAAAAGCCGCAACCCTTGAAGCGCATTCCCCGACTCCCCCAGCACAGAAATATTCCCTCTCGCCTGGAACGCCGTCTTCAAGCCAACTCGGGTTAAATCATGGTCTTCAATCAAAACTACGGTAATCCCTTGAGACTCAACATCCTTTACGGCTTGGAACTCATGGGTATTCGTCATACTAAGCTCAGCTCCTAATCCAGCATTGAAAAACAGCGACGGAAGACGGCAACTCCCGACGCTGCGAGGTTGCTCAACCGCAAACCTAAACTCTAAAAAAATGATCTTGAAGATTGATGACAGGCAAAGGACGTACAACGCGCATGAGCTGACAGGCCCATAGGCGTAACCAAAAATGCATAGCCTGAACCCATGGGATGCGCCTGGGATGAATTCCTATGAAGAACTGAACCCCGAATCCTTCCCCTGGTATCGTCATCATAGGGAAGAGTGACTTAGCCCTTCATCTCTCTAGAGGCGTAAAACAGAAATGATGGCTTGAGGAAAACCTCTATCCAGGGAAGTATAGTACTAGCCATATCGGTTAGGACATTTTGGTGGGGCGGCTTCGCCGCCCCACCAAAATGTCCATGTCCTAAGCTAGCTGGCAACAGCTATATGTCACTATTTCTAACGGAATGAGCTATAGAAATGGCGTTGCAGAGGTTCCTTACACTCCACAACGCCATTTTCCAAATGGACTTAACGCCGTTAACGGGTCGCTTATTGAACGTTACGCATTGTCTAGCGCAGCGATACCGGGTAGAACTTTGCCTTCCAGAAGTTCCAGGCTAGCACCACCACCCGTAGAAATGTGGCTCATCTTCTCGGCAACACCAACCTTTTCAACTGCCGCGACCGAATCTCCACCGCCGATGATGGTGGTGGCTCCGGTGCCAGTGAGGGCGGCCAGGGAGTGGGCGATCGCCTCCGTTCCTTGAGCAAACTTATCAAACTCGAATACACCCATCGGGCCATTCCAGATCACGGTCTTGCAATCAGCCAAAACATCTTGGAAGACCTTCACGGAGTCAGAGCCGATGTCCAGACCCATCCAGCCATCGGGAATTGCCTCAACGCTAACGGTTTGGGCATTGGCATCGGGGGCAAAGTTATCTGCAACGACAACGTCAGTCGGCAGCAGCAGCGCGACTCCCTTTTCCTTCGCCTTTGCTTCTAGGGACTTCGCCAACTCTAGAAACTCATCTTCCACAAGGGACTTACCCACGCTCAGACCCCGCGCTTTGTAGAAGGTGAAGATCATGCCGCCGCCAATCAGGAGCTTGTCTACCTTCTCCAGCAGGGTTTCGATTACGGTAATCTTGCTGGATACTTTGGAACCCCCGATGATCGCAGCCAGGGGACGCTTCGGCTCTTCAATGGCACTTTGGAGATACTGAAGCTCTTTTTCAATCAAGAATCCGCCAACGGCAGGCTTCAGATAGTGAGCAACGCCTTCGGTGGAGGCGTGGGCGCGGTGGGCAGTACCAAAGGCATCATTTACATACAGATCCGCGTTGGCCGCCAACTGCTTTGCAAATTCAGGATCGTTCTTTTCTTCTTCGGCGTAGAAGCGAACGTTCTCCAACAGCGCAACCTGACCGTTCTGCATACCTGCGATCGCGCTAGTAACGGCATCCCCAATACAGTCATCACACTTGATCACCTCTTTCCCCAGCAGTTCAGACAGGCGCTTGGCAACGGGTGTCAGCCGCATGCTGTCTACCACCTTACCCTTGGGACGACCAAAGTGGCTTGCCAAAACGACCTTGGCACCGTTGGAGGTGAGGTACTGAATCGTGGGTAGCGCCGCCCGAATCCGAGTATCGTCTGTGATGTTGCCTTGGTCATCGAGGGGAACGTTGAAGTCCACCCGCACGAAGACCCGCTTCCCCGATAGGTCAGCAGACGATAAATTTGCTACAGTTTTCTTTGACACCGCATTAACCCCCTAACTAAGTCTTCTTACCTGTCGCCTATTGTCTTATAAATGTGGCATCTAATAAATAGTCATCGTTTGATGATTTGATCGGTATAGGGACGTGGGGAAAATGCAGCGTTGCATGCACGGCGATTTGCAAACGCGATCGCACACGTTAGTACAGGCAGCAGACCGATGTTTAAGAAAGTCCTGTTTCCCATTGACCATACCCGCGAATCCCTAGAAGCCGCAGAAACGGTGATTCGCCTCGTTCAGTTTTGCAATAGTCAGTTAACCGTCCTGTCCGTTGTCCCAGAGCCAGAAGAGGGGCAAGAGGCTCCGTCTTTTGAGGTGATTGCCCAACTACTGGAGAAGGTCAAATCCTTGTTTAGCCAGCAGGGAATCCCTGTGGAAACCTTGGAACGCAAGGGTAAACCCGCCTTTGCCATTTGTGATGTGGCGGATGAGATTGGCGCTGATGTGATTGTGATGGCCTGCCGAGGGTTAGGATTAACGGAGGAAGGGGCGTCAGATAGTGTCAGTAATCGGGTGATTAATCTAGCTCCCTGTCCGGTTTTAGTCGTGCCCTAGGCGTTTTGGCTGCTGAGCCTCGTTTTCTATGGTTGCTCGTCCCGGTCAATCTTTACGGGCGTTCGCACAGCGCCGTCGTCGTCAGGCTGGGCTTTTGCTTGGGCTAGCGGTTTTGTGCTTGAGTGCGCCGCTGTGGCTGCCGTTGGTCTGGGATTGGCTACTGGGGCGATCGCTCACGATTGCTTGGTGGGGATGGCTCATTTGTATCCTGCCGGCTCTCGTGTGTGGTCAACAAATACGCCTGTGGTGGCGACAGGCCAGTGCGGCTGAGCAAGGGGCAGAACAAGCCGAAAGCGTGGCGGATCGCTTGATTCCTCTCCAATACCTGGGCTGGCAGGCGAATTACGGCATCCGGGAACCCTACGCGGGGACGACGGATATTCTGCTGACCTCCCCCGCAGGGTTTGCCTACGCGATTGATGTGAAAACCCATCGCGGGCGGGTGGGCAGTAACGGTCGCCAAATTTATCGGGTCACCAGTCGGGGGCGATCGCCCTTTGAACGGGATTTTGTGACCTTGGCGCGGCGGCAAGCAACGACACTGAAGAAACGGCGCAAGTTGCCAACGGTGACGCCGATTGTGACCTTTACCAACAGCATTGTGGACGTTAATCCCAATCCGGTGGCGGGGGTTCACATCGTGGCAGTGGATGCGCTGTACGAGTATCTGCAACAGTTGGAGGCGATCGCTCTGGCTGCTAACGAATCCGACGCCTCCAATGACACTAACCAGAGCGTTGACCCCTAAGCAAGACTGAGACTTTTCAACCCTTTTGGCGTATGCTTGTCTAGCCGCCACAATCCAACCGAATCATGACCTCTTCTCCTCCAATCCAATGGTATCCAGGGCACATTGCCAAAGCCGAAAAAGCCCTAACCGAACAGCTTAAGAAAGTGGATGTTGTTTTGGAAGTCCGGGATGCTCGTATTCCCCTCGCGACGGCTCATCCCCAAGTGCCAACGTGGGTGGGCAGCAAGGAACGGCTGCTGGTGCTGAATCGGGTTGATATGATTCCTGGCTCCGTGCAGCGGCAGTGGACGGCGTGGTTTGAAGCCCAGGGGGAAATCCCCTACTACACCAACGCCCAGAAGGGTAAAGGGGTGACGGCGATCGCCAAAGCAGCGGCGAAACTGAGCGATCCGGTGAACCAGCGGCGGCGCGATCGCGGGATGCTACCCCGTCCGGTGCGGGCTGTAGTGATCGGGTTTCCCAATGTGGGTAAATCGGCGTTGATCAATCGCTTGCTGAATCGGCGGGTGGTGGAAAGTGCCCGACGACCAGGGGTGACGCGATCGCTGCGCTGGGTGCGAATTTCTGATGACATTGAGCTATTGGATGCGCCCGGAGTTCTCCCCTCCCGACTGGAGAATCAAGACGCGGCCTTAAAATTGGCCCTCTGCGATGATATTGGGGATGCGGCCTACGACAATCAGCGGGTGGCGGCTGCCCTGATTGAACTGTTGAAATCTCTCTACAACCAGCAGCCAGAGGCAATACCGCTACAAACCTTGAGCGATCGCTATCAGCACGACCCAATGGAAATGACCGGAGAAAGCTATCTAGTGGCGATCGCTGAGCAGCGCTATCAGGGCGATGTTGAGCGGGTGGCGCGGATGATTCTCCATGATTTTCGGAAAGGAACGTTAGGCGCAATTCCCTTGGAGTTTCCGCCGGACGCCTAACATCGTCCTGCCCTACGGTTTAGGAAAGGCCACATTCTGCAAAATCGTGAGGGGTTCGTAGGTTTTGAGGTGGGCTAACTGGTCGTGGTTGCGAACCAGAAGTGCCCCGGCAAAGCCCAGGGAATTCACGGCAATTCCGTCAAATGCATCCTGCGATCGCGGCACGAGCATCATCCAGCGACGGGTGGCCAATAGGTTGTAAGCCCCGCTTTGGCGATCGCTGCCGGGAAGGTACGGCAGATCAACCGTAGCCAAGAGTGTGTAATACCTATCCAGTAAAACGTGGGCGAGGTCGATGGGGGATGCCGTCCAGTCCAGATCCAACGGGGCGATCGCATGATGGTAGGGCAAGGGTGAGGCGATCGCAAGCGAAGCCTGGGACAGCACAGGGGCGATCGCGGCTTCAATTGGTATGCGGATTCCGTTCGGCACAATGGGCAACGGCACAATCTGCAAGTGTTTGTGAGGCTGGCTAGCTCCAGCATCGCGCCCCGCATTGTAGAAAGCGAGGCCATCAATTTCCGCCATGCAGGCCGCCAACGCCTCGAAATCGCGCAGGGTCAACCAATTCTCCTGATCTTCGTACTCGCGCGTGATGATCAGCAAATGGTGATCGACCACGTTGAACTTATTCAGCAGACAGAGGTGTGTGGGGGACAGATCCGCAACAAATAAATCAGTCTCATAGGGCAAAAAGGGATTAAACGGTTTGCCCTCGGTCTTCGGCTTTTGGGCATCGGCCTGTTGTGCTTTTTCTTTTCGAGCGATGTTGGCAAGAATCCTGACGAGAAACGGAATTCCCGCCTGTTCGATCTGTTCGTAGGTAGTGGGGATGGAGTGCAGTGCACCGCAGGCTAGTGCCGTAGCGGATCGTTGGATGGTGCGTTCCCAGAGGGTATTGGGCGACAGGATAATCGTGGGTTGATGGGAGAGATTTGAAGCTGGCATAGCAGACAGTAGGTTCCAGGATTTAGTTCAGCAGCATTGAGCGTTGAGCATTACCAGTGATAACTCGACTGAAATCAGTGCCATTTAACTGTGCACCCGAAAAGTCGGCATTCGTCAAATCTGCACCTCGAAAGCTGGTGCCCACCCGTGCGGCCACAAAGGTAACCATGGTGCCGACAATGTTCCGAATTAGTGTATTACCCCGCCCTCGACGCAGCGTCCGCCAGCAGGTGTAGGCACTCAGAAGCGCAATACTGATCGCCATGACTATCATCAGCAAATCCACGTGCTGAGGGTTAACCACCAGGGCAGCAAAGGCAAAAACGCTAATCAGAACGGCAGCGATCGCCTCAGTCACGATATACGCTGCGATCGCGACTACAACCCCCGCCAACCCCGCCAAAATCACGGTTAGATAAGCAATCATCACGGCGATCGCCACGGTTCCGGCAATGGGAATAGCCTCGGAGGTCAACCCCGCAACGGCGATCGCGACCACAAACGCAATCGCAAACAGGCTGAATCCGGCTTCCACTTCCCAGTACCGCGCAACCAGCAGAAACGTAACCAAAATGGCTGTTATAGTCCATCGCGCCAGGGCTGACTCAAACCCGTACTCAGCAAATTCTGCGATCTTAAGCGCCGCTAGCCCATTGATACTACTGAGTAACAGTCCTAGAAAGGTGCACATGACCAGAGTGGTTAAAAAGATGGCGATCGCCCACCCTTTACGGAGTCCAGCACGGGCTTCGGTGAATAGACAGTCGCTTAAACGCGCATTGGTAAAACTGGCCCCTCGGATATTGGTTTTGCTGAAGTCTGCGCCTGCTAGATTCTGCCCTGCAAAGGACTCGCCTGCCAGGTTTTGTCCTCTAAAGTTTCGTTCACCCCGTTGATATAGCCAAACGACTTCTTCTGCTCTCATGGTGTGACCTCCGAATCTATAAGCCTGTATTTAACTCCTGCATCAAACTCAACGGTGATGAACACCCAACATTATCCTCTCAATGTAGGACAAAGTGGTCGCATCTATCATCTGACTTTGGGTCACGATGCCAATGTAGACTTGCGAAATCGATTGCAACACCCAAGGCGGTTAAGACGACACCAACGCCTTCGAAACAGGATGGGGCGTAATGCCGCTGACTTGGAGCAAATCGGCAATGGTGGGACAGTACACCGGAAGACCAAAGGTGGCAGGCGTAACCGAATCGGCGTGAGTAAAGTGGCGGTAGCGCAGACAGAACCGATCCCAATCACTGACCTGCACGTTGAAAAGCTTAATTAAAACATCAGCGAGTTGGAGGGAGACCGGAATTCTAAAATAAATGCGCTGGTTGAGATACGCGCAAATGTCCTCCACAGCCTGGTTGACGTGCATAGCCGGATTGCCCAACACGAGTGTACGGGACTCACCAAGGGCAGGCGGATGATCGACGAGATGGGCGACCACGGTGGCAATATCCTGGGCGTGGGTAAAGTGAAAACTGCCGTCGGCCTGGAAGAAGCGCACCAGCGGCATCCACTTCATGACATCGGCTAATCCCGCCGAGATTTGGGAATAGGGTTTGCGATCGTCGCCGCCGAACACCAGGGTGGGAAAGAGGGTGGTTACCTTAGGGGCGATCGCCAAGGTTTGAATCTTTTGATGGCACAGGTATTTAGAGCGGATGTAGGGGGTGCCGAATTCCAGGGCTTCGGGCAGAAGGGTATTATCCCGTCCCAAAATGCTCTCGGTGGAAAAATAGAGAACCTGCTCACAGACCGCTGGATCGAGCAAGCTCAGGAGTTCAAGGGTCTTACCAACGTTGATGTCGTAAATATCGTCCCCACCCCAAACCGTCGCCGTTAGAACCGCAGTGTTGATGGTTTGCAACAGACCGCTGAGGGCATCAATTTCGCGCAAATTACCTGGAATCACCGTAATCCCGGATCGTGCCTGCGTGTCAATTAACAGTTTCTTCGGGTCACGAACCAGCAAGAACAGTTCGTGAGTAGTCTGACGAATCAGCGTTTCGGCCAGATATTGCCCCACACATCCGCTTGCACCTGTAATCAATATTCGCTTTTGTTGCTCCGCCACACCCAACTCCTCACATCCCGCAAGCCATTAGAACATGCAACCTAAATCTACCGAGTTCAGGACAATGCATAGAAACCTTTTGGGAAGAATAGCAGGTTTAGGGCCAATCGCCTACTTTAATCGTCTCTAAAATACTCCTTATGCTTAGAGGCAGTATGGCGACCATTCCCTTAAAATCAAGGGGTTAATCGGTTAAACCTCCTACAGAGGAATACCCGTGTAGCCGACAATGTAGCGTTCTAATTCGCTGATGGTTTGGGAAGCCAGGTTGCCATCAATGTGGACTGCGATCGCCGCACTGCCGCCAGTAAAAAGGCGGGCTTATCCAGTTCCAGCATGGCCGCCAGGTCAAAGGGCAGCGACAGACTGGGCAAGGGGGCTGGAGTGGGTTCGAGAATCAGGCGGTCATTTTCATCGCCGAC
This sequence comes from Synechococcales cyanobacterium T60_A2020_003, assembly GCA_015272205.1. Taxonomy (NCBI): domain Bacteria; kingdom Bacillati; phylum Cyanobacteriota; class Cyanophyceae; order Synechococcales; species Synechococcales cyanobacterium T60_A2020_003. Next base: position 13,005 of record JACYMB010000021.1, read on the forward strand.
AGGGTATTGAGCTTGTAGCTCTCAATCATTTCTTCCATAGAAACCGCTAGCGGATCGTCGTAGGCGCGCCCCCAACCGACGTTATTGACCAGCGTTGAAACGCCGCCAAAGGCTTCAACGGTTGGGGCGACACACTGTTCGATATCGGCCTCAACAGTAACATTACAGCCAATATTTGGCAGGAATTGATGACAGCCAACGCCCGTTTAACTCAGGAAATTGAACAACGTAGACAGATTGAAGCCCAACTCCGCCGTTCCGAGTTAATGCTACGCACGGCTCAGCAGGTTGCTCAGATCGGCTGTTGGGAGTTTGATATTCACACGCGAGAAACCTTTTGGATCAAAGAACTCTATCTCATTCATGGTCTTGCCCCCGTGGATCAGCTCCCACCGAAGCAGAGGTGTTGGCCATGATTCATCCTGACGATCGCCAGCTTCATGAGCAGGCCATTCGAGCCCCCGCCCTTAGAGGAAAATCGTTTGAAGCTAATCTACGCATCATTCGCGAGCCAACGACGGTGCGGTGCGATATATCAATGCTCGTGGCGGTCCACTGTTTGACGCTGATGGAGCCATGATTAAGCTCACTGGAACAACGTTCGATGTCACCCGTTGGACTGCTACCCCCTGACTGCGTTAGCAGAGTACTTCATAGATGCCCTCAGCGTCGGGACGTCGCACCCATCACGTGCCTTTATCGTGGTTACTTTAAAGGCCGCCAACAGGGGCGATCGCCCCTCCTCCCAAAATAGAGTTTGGATTTGTGTTTAAGAATGAACAGCTAATAACTGATCCGCATTCTTTGCCGTTTCAAAGAAGAAGCCAACATTCTCCTCTGGGGTGTGTTGGAGAACGCCATGACCCAGGTTGAGGATGTGTCCCTTATTTCCGGCTTTGCGGATGGTGTCAATGACGCGATCGCGAATAAAGTCCTTGGAGGCAAACAGCGCACAGGGGTCAATATTGCCCTGAACGCCCACATTCGGCCCCAAACGACGACGGGCATCCGCCATATCTACGGTCCAGTCTACGCTGACGATGTCTACACCCGACTCGCCCATCAGCTCCAGCACGCCAGCGCTACCGCTGATGTAGAGAATCATCGGCGTATCAGGGTAAACAGCCTTCACCTGACGAACCACCTGCTGCTGATAAGGAAGCGCATACATGCGGTAGTCTTGCGGGCTAAGCTGTCCCGCCCAGGAGTCAAACATTTGCACCACCTGAGCGCCCGACTCGATCTGATAGCAAACATAGCTGGCGATCGCGTCGGCAATCTTGCTCAAGAACTGATGCAGCATCGCAGGCTCATTAAAGGCCATTTTCTTGATGTTGATGTAGTCCTTGGAACTCTTGCCCTCAATGGCGTAGGCCGCTAACGTCCAGGGGGCACCGACGAAACCCAGAACCGCTGCCTCGTTGCCGACTTCCTGCCGCAGGGTTTGCAGAATCGTGCGGATAAAGGGCAAGGACTCATGGGGATCGAAGGGGTGCAGCGCATCGATTTGTTCCTGAGACCGGATGGGTGGATCGATGATCGGCCCTCTGCTCTCGATGATGTCAAACGGAATGCCAATACCGGGCAGCGGCGTCAAAATGTCGGAGAACATGATCACACCATCGGGACGGAACGCCCGCCACGGCTGAAGCGAAATCTCAATGGCGATGTCTGGATTTTCAGACCGCTCCCGAAATGACGGATACTTCTCCCGTAAATCTCGGTAGACCTTCATGTAACGTCCAGCCTGACGCATCATCCATACCGGAGGACGATCAAGCACTTCACCCCGAGTAGCCCGCAACAAGTAGGGAATTTGTGATCCGGTCATTTCGACTCCGTTTTCTGAAAACCTAAATAAACCTATATTTCAAGCGCATTTGCTAGCTTATCACTCTGCGATCGCCCTTAAGAGTACCTACCCCCTCACCTTTTCACAAAACTTCAAACTCCCAGCCTTCGGCGGATCCCCACGGAAGGATTCAGCGCTCCTGGTCTATCCCGAATGGGTACAATCCGGTGTGCAGAGGCGCAACGAATCGTTTACAATCCCTCCATCTCTGTTTGCGACCCTCGCGATTCGGCAACTTAGCGGTGTATGACCAAGCTGATTATCCAGATCCCCTGCTACAACGAGGAAGAAACCCTAGGCACAACCCTCGACGCACTGCCGCGCCACATTCCGGGAGTTGATCATGTCGAGTGGCTGATTATCAATGATGGCAGTCGCGATCGCACCGTTGAGGTTGCAAAGGCGCACGGGGTCGATCACGTCGTCAACTTTGCCCAAAACCAGGGCTTAGCCAAGGCATTCATGGCCGGACTGGAAGCCTCCCTGCGGGCGGGAGCCGATATTATCGTGAACACGGATGCCGATAATCAGTACTGCGCCGATGACATTCCGCATCTAATCGAACCGATTCTGCGCGGCGAGGCCGAAATCGTGATCGGGGCACGCCCAATTTGGGAAACGAAGCAGTTTTCTCCCCTGAAGAAAGTGCTGCAAAATTTGGGGAGCTGGATGGTGCGCGTCGCCAGCAGTTCCAACATTCCCGATGCACCCAGCGGATTTCGCGCCTACACCCGCAGCGCCGCCATGCAGCTCAACGTTTTTAACCGCTACACCTACACCCTCGAAACGATCATTCAGGCCGGACAGCGGGGCATTCCCATGACCTCGGTGCCCATTCGAACCAACTTTGTGACGCGGCCATCCCGTTTGGTGAAAAGCATTCGCTCCTACGTATGGCGATCGACCCAGACGATCTGGCGAATTTTCATGCTGTATCAGCCACTGCGCTTTTTCTTCATCCTGGGCAGTGTGCCGTTTACCCTGGGAACGCTGTTAGGTATGCGCTGGCTGATTTTCCTGTGGATGGGCACGGAACGTACTCGCATTCCGAGCCTGATCTTGGTGGCGATCCTAATTCTGATTGGCGTACAGCTCTGGATTTTTGGCCTTGTGGCGGATATTTTGGCGGCCAATCGTCGAGTGATGGAAGAAGTTCAGTTTCGGTTGCGTCGGGCTGAGTTTGATGCCGAGCGGCAGCGTAAACGGATGAGTGGCCGAGAACGTTTGCCTGATGATTAGACGCGCCACTGCTGGGCGTAGGCTTTGGGCGTCATGCCGAGTGCCCGTTTGAAGTGGCGATTGAGATGACTTTGGTTGGCAAACCCTACAGCATAGGCAACCTCGGCGATCGCCATTTGTCCTTCTGTCAGTAGCGCCTTGGCTCGATTAATCCGACAATGCACGACATACTGATGGGGACTCATTCCGGTGGATTGCTTAAACAGACGCGAAAAGTATCGAGATATGGATGCCGAAGTGATTCACCACCTCCAAGCCTTTGGCTCCTGCGCGCCGTTCGAGAAGGAATATATTCGCAAAGATGGATCGCGGATTCCGGTAATGCTGGGCTGTGCGATGCCGTCCCCGGAGGCGGGTGAAGGGGTTGCGTTTATGCTGGATATTCGCGATCGCCGTCAGGCGGAAATGACGCAAAAAATTTTGGCCGAAGCCGGATCAATCTTGGTGAGTTCCTTGGACTATCGCACCACCCTGAACAGCATTGCGCAGCTCCTCGTCCCGACGTTGGCGGATCTGTGCTTTTTTGACTTAATCTTGTCCGACGGCAGCATGCAGCGGGTGGCACCTTACCATAGCGACCAGGAAAAAGCAGAGTGGTTTACTCAAATTCAAGAATTTGCGCCCATCCCCAATGATGCCCGTCATCCCGTTAACCAGGTGTTGCAAAGCCGCAAAGGACAGATTGATGCCATCGATGCCGCCTGGATTCGGGCGATCGCCCAAACTCCCAAACACCAGCACATGATCGAACTGTGCTGCCTGACTACGTTAATCACCGTCCCCCTCATCGCCCGCAATCGCACACTGGGAGCCTTGACCCTCGCCCTCACCTATGACAGTCACCGCACCTATACGGAAAAGGATTTGGCGATCGCTGAACAGCTTGCTACGCGTGTGTCCTTAGCCCTGGATAACAGTCGGCTTTACCAACAGGCGCAGGAGGCCAACCGGATCAAAGATGAGTTCCTGGCGGTGCTGTCCCATGAGCTGCGATCGCCCTAAACCATAATTTTTATGGTAATTGGTCACAGCAAGAAGCACACCGTATTGAGAATAAGGCGTTTCCTTCAGT
>JACYMB010000022.1 GCA_015272205.1 Synechococcales cyanobacterium T60_A2020_003
CCAACAGCCCAAGGCAACGTCCTCGACCCTCTCCCCAGAGGAACAAAAGAACTTAGAACATTTCAACCGCATTGACCAAATTCTGCGAGACTCTCCCGGTTTCGATCCGATGCAGTTGGTGAACTTAGTGCCAAAGTTAGTCGTTAAGCCAGAACTGCATTGGATGGGGCAACAGGTTGTCAGTGGATTGGCTCAACGGGCGATCGCTCGTATGGTTCGGGAGTTGTTTGTAGAGCAATCCGTCCCGAACTCACCGTCAATTCCGGTTCCAACGGCTGAGCCTGCTCAACCTGCGCTGCCTGCTGCACGACGGTCATAGACGAACCGAGTAGTATAGGGGGAGGGGTGTCATCGCTCCTCCCTTTCGTGCTGTCCTCCTTAGTAATGTCCTACGCTGCACCCGTGTCTACAGTAGTTCCCACCCTTTCCTCCACCACCACAAGTTCTCGTCCCCTGCTCGGAGCCTCCCTCACCGAACTGACGGAATGGGTACAGCAGCAGCAGCAGCCCGCCTACCGGGGTAAGCAGTTGCACCAGTGGATTTATCAGCAAGGGGCGCGCTCGCTCCTCGATATCTCGGTTTTTCCAAAGGCATGGCGAGAACAGGTGGCCCAAACTCCGATTGGGCGATCGCAAATCCATTACCGTGCTGAAGCCAGTGATGGGGCAGTCAAGTACTTGCTGCGGCTCAGCGATGGCAACATTATTGAAACTGTTGGCATCCCCACCGAAAAACGCCTCACAGTTTGCGTGTCATCTCAAGTGGGCTGCCCAATGGCCTGCGATTTTTGCGCGACGGGCAAAGGGGGATTTCTGCGGAACCTGGAACGCCATGAAATTGTGGATCAGGTGCTCACGGTTCAGGAAGATTTTCAGCAGCGGGTGAGCCACATCGTGTTTATGGGGATGGGCGAACCGTTGTTGAATACGGCTAGCGTTCTGGAAGCGGTGCGATCGCTCAACGAAGATGTGGGGATCAGCCAGCGATCGATCACGATTTCGACCGTCGGCATTCCGGGACATATTCGCCGTCTAGGCGACCATCACCTCCAAGTCACCCTTGCCGTGAGTCTCCATTCCCCGTTTCAAGCCCTGCGCGAACAGTTGATTCCCAGCGCCAAACATTATCCCATTGAAACGCTGCTGCAAGAATGCCGCGACTATGTCGGCCAAACGGGACGCCGGGTTAGCTTTGAATACATCCTGCTCGCCAATGTGAACGATCAGGCACACCATGCTGAAGCCTTGGCACGTCTGCTCAAAGGATTTCAGAATCATGTGAATTTGATTCCCTACAATCCCATCCAAGACGCCGATTATCAACGTCCTGCCCATAAAGACGTCCGTGCCTTTGAGCAAATTCTCAAAAATAATGGCATTGCGGTCAGCATTCGATACTCAAAAGGACTGGATGCCGATGCCGCCTGTGGTCAGCTTCGAGCCAGTCAAAAAGCGGCTGAAGGTTGAAACGAATTTGTGCTTAATACCGTTTCTCTTAAATTGGGTTATAGATGCCAACGCGTAACCTAGGGAATGATATGGCTTTCGGAACTCAAAACTTAAACCTCAAAACGGAGAGCTGGTATAAACGACCTCTAAATAAGGCGATCGCCCAGGACATTTCCCTAGGCGATCTGCGTTCATCCAGTGAAAGGTTGATGCCCTAGCGCATCTGCAACCCGCCGCCAGTCCGGACAGAAATTCCTGGCGCGTAGGCTTCGACAACACTTCCCGTGTGGGCGCAGGTCACCATGTAGTAATCACAGGCTGAACACTGCGTTTGAATTCTCGGCGTTTGATAGTAACGGGCGGCTGGACTGCCGCAATTCGGGCAGCGCACCATTTGCATTGAACAGGTTTCTAAAAGAGTCTCTAGGCTAACAGTTTGTAATGATAGCGGTGAGGTAGTGGGTGATTTCATAGGATATAACGGCTTTTTTTGGACTTAAAAATGGCGATCGCAGACGTTGAACCAGGCAAATGTATTAATCCAGGATTATTGAAATTGTACGAAAAAGATCAGATTCTTAATTCTGTCTTAAGAATTACATTCGTGCCACAGCGAAAATTTTAATAATCGATATTATGTCAATTTTTATTTGAAGGTGCCATGAAGAATGGGCTAAAACAGCATCGGGATCAATTCAAAATAATGAAAAAGAGATTGATTTGGGGAAGCAAAAAGGCGCAGTAAATGACCTAAAAACCTTGTGAACACTACTAAATCTTGAAGAATGCGATCGCCATTGTCCAGTTATCCCGTATTTCTAAACATAAAAACACAGCTAAACGTTCATATTCAGCAGCTATCTTGATTTTTTCCAACAGCGTGATTTTTAGCTCTCCCAAATCCTCAAAAAATAAAAATAATGTGTATTTAGACACAGATTAAAACAAAAGTTAAAATTTAACTCGTCCAATCATGTCTAAACACCTCTGCCGATGGGCAGGCTGCAACATCCCACAACTCGATTAAGATAGGGAACGTCGCTGGGGATGGGTCTTCAAATTGAGGTTGTACCACCCGCAGTGCCTTAAGGTAGAGTATCCATGGTTTATCGATCGTTACAGGACGGGTAATGGTGCTACAGGTCTTGCCGCTTGCGTTTGAGTTTGCCTCCCCAGGGCGGATCCTTGTCCAATTGGGGCCACTCAGCATTCGTTGGTATGGTGCATTAATTGCGATCGCTGTGGTTGTGGGTCTTAATTTGTCGCGCTGGCTGTCCAAAAAGCGAAACATGGATCCAGAGCTCGTCACTGACCTTGCCTTTTGGCTTGTGCTTGCCGCAATTCCCTGTGCGCGGCTGTACTACGTTCTGTTTGAATGGTCGTACTACAGTCAGCATCCCAATGAGATACTGGCCGTTTGGAAAGGGGGCATTGCCATTCATGGCGCTGTGCTGGGCGGGATTCTAGCCACAATCATCTTCGCGCGGCTAAATCGAGTCTCTTTCTGGCAACTGGCTGACGTGGTTGCGCCGTCCCTGATTTTGGGGCAGGCGATTGGGCGTTGGGGCAATTTTTTTAACTCCGAGGCGTTTGGACGACCCACAGATCTTCCCTGGAAGCTCTATATTCCCCCGGAACAGCGACCGCGTGGATATGCCGACTTCAGCTATTTCCACCCCACATTTCTCTATGAGTCGCTGTGGAATATCGGTGTTTTTAGTCTTTTGATAACCCTATTTTTCTGGGGATTGCGCCGTCCGGGTCGATTGAAGCCGGGAACGATCTTTTTAACCTACTGGGTTGGCTACAGTTTAGGGCGATTCTGGATTGAAGGGTTGCGTATGGATAGCCTCATGCTGGGGTCATTGCGGATTGCCCAGGTGATTAGCCTGGTGGGAATTACCGTTGGTGTTGCTGGATTAGTTTGGCTCTACGGTCTGGGGCGATCGCTCCCTGATGTCCCCCGGATCGAGCCGCATCCGGTCAAAAAAAATCCCGAAGTTTAATCTCCGGGATCTGAATCAGGGTGCATCTACCATTCCTGTTTACTAGCCCCTGATCCACCATCCGGAAAAGCGGCGAAATTCATGTCTGAAGTTTTGGCTAGCGCACCGCGAAAGGTGTCCCATCGTGTCTAAAACTTTGCTAGCGTTATGAATACTCCAAGCTTGGTTACAAGCTTGATCAGTAGCCGCACTCATGGTTTGAATTTTTTTGAATCCCTACTTTTGAATCCGCTATGTCTGTTAATCCCCAATCCATTTCCCAGATTAGCGTTGAAGAGTTTGCCATCCGTTGCGCTGAGGTTCAAAGCTCAGGCGTAGCAAATGGGGCAGTGCAACTCATCGACGTTCGTGAACCCCACGAGCTAGAATTAGCCGCTCTCGATGGATTTATGAACCTGCCTCTCAGCCAGTTTGAGCAATGGTCTGAGCAAATTTCAAGTGTGCTTGATCCGCACGCTGAAACGATTGTGATGTGCCATCATGGGGTGCGTCGGCGCAGATGTGCTACTGGTTAATTCAACAAGGATTTACCAACGTTAAAAATCTTTCCGGTGGAATTGCCGCCTATGCCGTTCAGGTCGATCGGAGTGTGCCCCAATACTAAGGGCTTGGACATGATGGTGAAGCCCTGACCGCCATATCAAATCAAACAAGAAGATTCCAAACATCTTGTGCAGTAGTTTTGGCTACGCCTTCCTGTCCCGACCAGTCGTTAGAGTATTACAGTATTAGATAACCTTTAATTAACCTTTTATACCCATATCTTCTTTGAGTCTATGTCAGTCAAGCTCAGCGATCGCCAACAACAGATTCTCTGGGCAACCGTGCGCCACTACATCGCCACTGCTAAGCCCGTTGGGTCAGAAGCCCTGCTCGAGGAATTCAAGCTTCAGGTCAGTTCGGCCACGGTCCGCAATGCGATGGGGCGTTTAGAAAAGGCAGGTTTGCTATTTCAGCCCCATGTGTCAGCAGGACGGATTCCATCCGATTCGGGCTATCGCATTTACGTGGATCAGCTCATTACCCCCTCGGAAATGGCCGCCCGTCAGGTGGATCATGCTTTGTCTGACCAATTGAATTGGGAACAGGGCAGTATTGAAGCGATTCTGCGAGGTGCTGCGCAAATTTTAGCCACACTGAGTGGGTATATCGCACTCATTAGCATGCCTCAGACCCGGACGGTAAGCTTGCGTCATCTGCAATTTGTGCAGCTCAGACCTCAGCAAGCCATGCTGGTCGTCGTCTTGGACTACTACGAGACCCAGTCTGTGCTCATGCCCATTCCTGCACCTCCTACCGGGAGTCAGCCTGATGCAGAGTTGATTGACCGAGAGTTACGGGTTCTATCGAACTTCCTGAATCACCATCTCCAAGGGCGATCGATCGCTGAGATTTCAAACCTCGACTGGATGGAACTGGGACGAGAATTTGAACGCTATTCCGATTCCCTCAAAGCTTCTCTCTCGGAACTGATTCGCCGCAGTCAGGCTCCCATTCCCACCCAGATCGTGATTAGTGGTGTGGCTGAAGTTCTCCGCCGACACCCGGAGTTTTCAGAGAAAGAGCAAATTCAGACCGTGATTCAGCTTCTTGAAGAAGAACAGGATCAGCTCTGTGCGCTCATTCTAGAATCGGCCACCCCTGAACCTCGGCAGCGGCGGGCAAATGTCTGGATCGGCTCTGAGAATCCCTTGCAGCCCATTAACCACTGCGCGCTCGTGTCTGCCACCTATCAGCGGGACAATGTTCCCATCGGCAGCGTTGGCATGCTAGGGCCAACCCGGATGGTCTACGAAGATGCGATCGCCCTGGTGGAGGCAACCGCAGACTATATTTCTGAAGCCCTCAGCCAAATGGACTAAGGGGTTTGCAAATTCGGGCAAATCGTGCGGGCAATTCGCTCCTCTGACGGTGACTCTTGCCAACCGGATAGGATGCCCTGAAGTTCGCTCCGCAAAGTTTCAAGCTGCTCGATTTGGTGGGTAATGTCATCCACCTTCGCTTCGAGATGGAGCTTCACTTCGCCGCAGGGGAGTTGTCCCTGATCATGAATGACCAAAATATTGCGAATTTCTTGCAGCGTTAGCCCCAACGCCTGCGATCGCCGAATAAAGGATAATCGATTAAAAATCGTTGGCTTAAACAGGCGATAGTTACTATCGGGCGATCGCTCCACCGTTGGCGTCAGCAGCCCAATCTCCTCGTAATAGCGAATCGTTTTAACGCTCAAATCGCTCTGAGCAGCAACCTCACCGATTTTGAACAGTGCAGCAGTTTGGCTCATGGTCGAATTGCTAAGGGGTCAATTCAAGGCAGCGCATTAGGATTGCTTCGCGGTGTCTATTGACAGCGGTAGGGCTGGACGGGAAGTTTTAGCCGGAAGCAATCGCTGGGGCGATCGCGACCGTCCAGAGGGAACTCGTCTTGGTTTGGGCGATCGCGGCCAGTGGAGGGCGATCGCGCTACCCATCACGACTAACCCCAGTACCCGCAGGGACCCATGACCACTCACGCTGCCCATCACCGCATCCACAATGCCCACGATCAACACAAACGTTGCCACCGTATCCGGACGACGTTTAGGAATCGAAATTGGCGATCGCATGGGTTTTAGCCTCAGTAACCCGATTTTGAAATCTCTACTTCTACTGTAGCGCTTGGCTGGGAGGAGTGGCGATCGCTGATTCTACAACCGGAATCGAGCAGGATTTTATATGATCACGAAGGAATGATGTTCTCACCTAATATCAATTTCTGAAATAACCGCTACAGATGTAACGTCGGCATTACTGATGGTGCAACGCATTGACAACTCAAAACTCAAAACTCAAAATTGGCATAACTCCATGACCTCTTTGCATCCGGCTTCCGAACTCCCAGGCAACCCCTCCCCCCAGTCTCGCCCAGAGCTGCTTGCCCCAGCCGGAAACTGGGACTGTGCAAAAGCGGCCGTGGAAAACGGAGCCGATGCCATCTACTTTGGTCTGGATCGCTTCAATGCCCGTATGCGCGCCCAGAACTTCACCGAAGCCGATTTGCCCGAATTAATGGCCTATCTGCATCGGCGCGGCGTGCGGGGCTACGTCACGGTCAACACCTTGGTCTTTCCCCAGGAACTCCCCGAAGCCGAACAGTATCTCCGCACCATGATCACCGCTGGCGTAGATGCCGTGATTGTCCAGGATGTGGGGCTGTGTCGGCTAATTCGCCACCTTTCGCCCGATTTCCCCATCCATGCATCGACCCAAATGACCGTCACCAGTGCGGCGGGGGTGGCCTTTGCGAAACAGTTGGGCTGTCAGTTGGTGGTGTTGGCGCGGGAATGCTCCCTAAAAGACATTCAGCGCATTCAGACCCAGATGGCGCAGGAACAGGTAGAGATGCCCCTAGAAGTCTTTGTCCACGGGGCATTGTGTGTGGCCTATTCAGGACAGTGTTTAACCAGCGAAGCCCTGGGGGGACGCTCCGCCAATCGGGGGGAATGTGCCCAGGCGTGCCGCATGACCTATGACCTGATTGCCGATGGCAACCCGGTGGACTTGGGCGATCGCGCCTATCTCCTCAGTCCTCAAGATCTCTCCGGGCTAGAGGTTTTACCCGATCTGATCCAGGCCGGACTCCACTGCCTGAAGATTGAAGGTCGCCTTAAAGCCCCGGAATACGTCGCCAATGTGACCCGTGTGTACCGTCAAGCGCTGGATCGGGCGATCGCCACCGCTGACCCATCTTTCACCACCACACCCCGCGAGCGCTATGAGTTGGAAATGGCCTTCTCCCGGGGACTCTACACCGGATGGTTTCGCGGCATTGATAACCAAGCCCTCGTCCACGGGGAGTATGGCAAAAAACGAGGTGTGTATCTGGGACGGGTGACTCGGATTCAGGGCGATCGCGTTTGGATTCAAGCAGAGGCACCGATTAAACCGGGTGATGGGGTTGTGTTTGAGGCTCCCACCCAAAAGCAGGAACAGGGCGGACGGGTATATACAGTGGATCGCAAGGGTGCCGAAGTCTGTTTGTCCTTTGGCCGCCATGATTTGAACCTCCGCAAACTGAAGGTGGGCGATCGCCTCTGGAAAACCAGCGATCCCGACCTGGAAAAACACATTCGCCAAACCTATGCCGGAGATACCCCCAAGTTTCAGCGTCCAATCTGGATTGAGATACACGGTCGTTGTGATCATCCCCTAGTGGCGATCGCCCGTGATGAGCAAGGGCATCTCGTTCAGTTGGAATCCGCGATGCCTTTAGTCGCTGCCCACAGCAAACCGTTGACCGATGAGCGACTCCAGGAACAACTCGGACGATTAGGAAACACTCCCTATCACTTAGCCGCGTTGACCTCAACGTTAGAGGGAGCGGTGATGCTACCCGTCAGCGAACTCAACCGACTGCGGCGCGACCTAGTGGAACAGTTGGATCAGGAGCGATCGCGCCCCAAACGCTGGCAAATAAATTCCGATGCTTGCCTAGCCGACTTGCTCCCCGCAGTAGAGTCTGCCCCAGCCTCCCAACCCACCCTGATTGTCTTAGTTCGCAATCTTGAACAGTTGGAAGCGGCGATCGCTACCGGGGTAGACACGATCTACTGCGAATTTGAAGATCCCCGTACCTACAAACAGGCCGTTGCCCAGGTTCACCAGGCGAGGAGTCAAAATTCAAAATTAGAACTTTGGGTTGCACCACCACGCATTACCAAACCGGGTGAAACCTGGATTCTAGACCAGGTGAAGGCATCCCAGGCCGACGGCTATTTAATCCGAAATTACGATCACCTACGCTTTTTTGAAGGACACCGAATCACAGGCGACTTTTCCCTCAACGTTGCCAATCCCCTCGCCGCTTCCTACTTCCGGCAATACGGCTTAGAACGCCTGACCGCATCCTACGATCTCAACATCGATCAACTCACTGACCTCCTCACCAGCGCCCCTCCCACCTGGTTTGAAGTCACCATCCATCAGCACATGCCCATGTTCCACATGGAACACTGCGTCTTTTGTGCCTTCCTCTCCACCGGAACCGACTACACCAACTGCGGTCGCCCCTGTGAAACCCACCAGGTGACATTGCGCGATCGCATCGGAACCGAACATGTCCTGCGTGCCGATGCCGGATGCCGCAACACCCTATTCAACGGCACCGCCCAAACCGGAGCCGAATACGTCCAAACCTTGCTGAACCTGGGATTACGTCACTTCCGCATTGAATTCGTAGACGAATCCCCCGAACAGGTCCTACAAACCATTAACCAATATCAAAAACTCCTCATCGGAACCATTACCGGAACCCAACTCTGGCGATCGCTCCACCTGCAAAACCAACTCGGCGTCACCCGTGGCCCCCTAGGCAATTAACCCCATCACCCCTCCACCACCTTCACCACCGCCCAAACCCGCTCCACCAGATCCCCCGCATTGCTATCAAACCAATGAATACTAGAATCCGCCCGAAACCAGGTGCGCTGACGTTTGGCAAACTGGCGCGTATGCAGCACTGTCAGCCGTTGCGCTTCTTCTAAGGAAATATCCCCTGCCAAATACTGCTTCACCTCCTGATAGCCCAAGGTATTCAACAATGGCAAATCTGCCCCATAGCGATCGCACAACCGTTGCACCTCGCCCACAAACCCCATCTCCATCATCATTGCTGTGCGCCGCTGAATCCGTTGGGTTAAGGCATCCTGTTCCCCCTCACCCTCACAGTCAAGGCCAATCGTTAAAATGGGGTATGCGGGTGGATCTTCCCCCTGCTGTTGCGAAATCGGAATCCCTGTCGTGTAGAACACCTCCAAGGCGTGAACCGTCCGAGTTTGATCGTTTAGGTGAATTTTTTCAGCCGCAACCGGATCGATTTGCTGAAGCATGGCATAACATTGGGGTTGTCCCAGGCTAACCAGTTGCGATCGCAAGTCGGGCTGGGGCGGCACGCGTGGAATAACGAGTCCTCGCACGATCGACTTTATGTAAAGTCCGGTGCCACCGACCAGCAGCGGCACGCTGTTCTTTTGATGAAACGTGTGGATCAAGTGCTGAGCCTGGTGCTGATAGTCGGCAAGGGTCAGGGTTTCGGTTGGGTCGCAAATGTCGATGAGATAATGAGGAGCCTGCTGTTGTTCAACCTCCGTGGGTTTAGCCGTGCCAATGTCAAACTCGCGGTAAACCTGACGCGAATCTGCGCTCAAGATGACTCCCTGTAGGCGTTGAGCAAGGGCGATCGCCAATCCGGTCTTTCCCGTTGCCGTTGGGCCACAAATCACGATTAGAATAGACATGGGACTCTAAGAGTACAAAAGTATTGATTTTTTATCGAGAAACCTGGCATGGATCCATAGTAAAAAACTCGCTTCAGACAGCCCTAGAATCCCGCTTAACCCTTTTGTGTTAGAATTTATATACTTTTTGATAACTTCGCCGTCAAAAAGTGGTTACGAACCAAATCCAGGAGCGTTCCCTACATGGCAGATAATTACGGTGCTAGTCAGATTCAAGTCCTTGAAGGTCTAGACCCGGTGCGGAAACGCCCGGGAATGTACATTGGCACCACGGGCCCACGCGGACTTCATCATCTAGTGTACGAGGTTGTGGATAACGCCGTTGATGAAGCGCTGGCGGGATACTGTAAGCATATCCAAGCATCATTAAATCCTGATGGTTCGGTTACGGTTATTGACGATGGTCGCGGCATTCCAACCGATATTCACCCCACCACTGGCAAGTCAGCCCTTGAAACAGTGATGACTGTTCTGCACGCGGGCGGAAAGTTCGGCGGCGGTGGCTATAAGGTGTCGGGGGGCTTGCACGGGGTCGGGATCTCTGTGGTGAACGCCCTCTCAGAATGGGTAGAGGTCACCGTGTGGCGCGATCAGAAAGAACATAATCAACGTTTTGAACGAGGCGTTCCCCAGGGTGAACTGGTCTCTGCGCCCATGCCCGGCGATCGCACAGGCACATCTGTTCGCTTCAAGCCAGATGCCCAGATCTTTACAGGTGGGATCGAGTTTGACTACAACACTCTGGCGGGTCGTCTGCGCGAACTCGCTTACCTCAATGCTGGGGTAGAAATTACCTTCTCAGATTATCGGCTTGATCTCTTGAAAAGCGATCAACCTCGCGTTGAGAAATACCACTATGCAGGCGGCATTCGTGAGTATGTGGCCTACATCAATAAAGACAAAGAACCGCTTCATGAGGAGATCATCTTCATTGAGGGCGAGCGCAACAATGTTCAAGTCGAAGCAGCGTTGCAATGGTGTAGTGATGCCTATAGCGATAATCTTTTAGGCTTTGCCAATAATATCCGCACGATCGATGGTGGAACCCACTTAGAAGGGTTGAAGGCCGTTCTGACCCGTTCGATGAACGCGATCGCTCGTAAACGCAGCAAGCTGAAGGACAATGACCCAAATCTGGCGGGGGAAAACATCCGGGAAGGGCTAACGGCTGTCATTTCAGTCAAAGTGCCAGACCCGGAATTTGAAGGTCAAACCAAGACGAAGCTCGGCAACACGGAAGTACGCGGCATTGTTGACTCCTTGGTCAACGAAGCCCTTACGGAGTACCTAAACTTCCGCCCAAATGTCGCAGACTCGATCTTAGACAAAGCCATCCAAGCCTTCAAAGCGGCGGAGGCTGCCCGTCAAGCCCGTGAACTGGTACGCCGAAAGTCGGTGTTAGAATCCTCCACACTACCGGGTAAGCTGGCCGACTGTAGCTCCCGTGATCCCGCCGAATCAGAAATCTTCATCGTCGAGGGAGACTCGGCGGGTGGTTCAGCCAAACAAGGGCGCGATCGCCGTTTCCAGGCCATCCTGCCCCTACGCGGTAAGATTCTTAACATCGAAAAAACTGACGATGCCAAGATCTACAAAAATGCTGAAATCCAAGCCCTGATTACAGCCCTGGGCTTAGGTATTAAAGGCGAAGAGTTTGACTCATCGCAACTGCGTTACCACCGCATCATCATCATGACCGACGCGGACGTAGATGGCGCGCACATTCGCACCCTCTTGCTGACTTTCTTCTATCGCTATCAGCGATCGATGGTGGATCAGGGCTATGTGTATATTGCCTGTCCTCCCCTCTACAAGCTGGAACGAGGCCGCAATCACTATTACTGCTACAGCGATCGCGAGCGAGATCAAATCATTGCAGGCTTCCCCGACAACGCTAAGTACGAAGTGCAGCGCTTTAAGGGATTGGGGGAAATGATGCCCCAGCAACTGTGGGACACTACCATGAACCCCGAAAGCCGTACATTGAAGAAGGTAGAAATTGAGGACGCGGCTGAAGCCGATCGCATCTTTACTATCCTGATGGGCGATCGCGTTGCTCCTCGCCGCGAATTCATCGAAACCTATGGTTCACGCCTAAACCTAGCGGATCTAGATATCTAGAGCCTAGATAGCTAGAACAACGTCAAGGCGTCTCCAGAGAGTAGGACGGAACTTCAAAGGTTTGTACCGGAATCAAAGTCACTCGTAGCACCACAGGACGCTTGAGTGCCTGCTGCAAAAATTCCTGTACTAAGGTCACCTGGGTTTCCGTAATCGAATTCTCGGCAGACGCCACTTCCAGTTGCACAATTAATCCGTCTTTGCTCCGACTTACCGTTAGTGCTCGGATATCGCGATCGCCAAAGGTCAGCGTCCGTTGCCGAATTAACCGATTGATTTCACTGCGCGTTTGTTCACGCACAATCAAATCTTGAAACGAAAGCGCTAACGGGATCCCCAATAATGCCAGCACCGAAATCGCTATCGCTAAGCCTCTCTGGGCTCGCTCAATCGATCCATACCGCTGAAAAAGGAAAACCAATCCACCGCTAAAAATGATTCCAGCTAAGTTGGTTAAAAACAGGAGAGAGGCTCCAACAGTCACAAGCTGAGATTGCAGCGCAATTCCAATCCCAACGACGCTCAACGGTGGAACCAAGGCAACGGCGATCGCCACGCCGGGTAGCGCATCCGCAATATTGCGGCGAGATTTTGCATAGGCACCTGCAGCTCCTGCAGCTAAGGCTACCCCCAAATCTAGGAGGGTGGGACTAACCCGCGCCTGAACCTCATGGGTTAACGACGTTAAGCCGACCAAACGACAAATCAGTGCAGATAAACCAACTGTCAGGAGAATTCCCAGAATCAGCGACAGGCTAGACCGACGCAGCAAGCGACGATTTGCCATCACCATCGAAAACGCGATTCCCAAAATAGGCCCCATGAGCGGAGCCACGATCATTGCCCCAATAATGGTGGCGCTGCTATCAGCAAGCAAGCCGAGGGTCGCAATAATGCTGGAAAGGCTAAGCAGTACAAAGTAACTGCCAGAGGGTTCTGCACTGCGCCAAAGATTGCGATTTAGGAGCGATAACGGTAGTGGTTTAGAGCTTAACCACGACCAGTCTCCACTATTTCCCTTGCGAACCTTATTCAGGTGTTGTCGTCGACGGACAAGCCAGCGCTTAAAGGAGTACCACACATATATCTCCAGTAAGGTGTAGAGGTGTTATAGCGCTATAGAGAGGGCGATCGCAAGATCTGTAAAGCCATCTAACGATTTAAGTCTGCTGGTTCGCCCATATCGGTATCAGAAGTAGAAGAACCGTTTTGAGACATCAAGTGCAGCGTATTCCGGTACCACATATCCTGCTGGGGTTTACCAATGGCAATATTGTGGCGTTCGAGCGCTAACCGTACCCGTCGTCGCAATTCACGCCCGCCTAACCACTGCATTCCTGGATTGAGACTGCTCTCAATCTGCTCTGCTCGCAGCTCGACAGGAATTTGATCACCGGGATTGGTGCGATCGCGCACGCGCGGTGCCGCCACTTTGAATAGTTCTTTTCCCTCAAACCGAACGGGCGCAACTTCTAAATTTCCAACTTGCTCCACTCCGGCTGGTGGCCGCATTATAGGAACTGTTTCAGATATATTGGGTGTCGGAAGGGTTGGTAGTTGAGCAAACGCGAATGAAGGGGTAACCAGGATGAATAGTGCACTGAGAACCCCTACCAAAACGTTACGACGAGTATGGCGTCCCATCCTTGAGAAACATCCCATAGTGTTCCTATAGTACTGATGCTTATTCGTCATACCCATCTTGAGTAAGCAACGAAGCCGTCTTCGTCATCTGGCGCAGCGTTTCTTGCATGTAGGGTCCGCGTAGCCGCTGCAAGGCTATCCAAAGAAAAAAAGCACCAATGATGATATCTCCACCCACTAGGCTGGCACTCCAAATCAGCCAGTGTGATCGCGTTTGGTAGATCCACAGAACGAAGATCACTTGCATCAAGGTAATACCTGACATCATCAGCGTTGTTCCAATCGACAACACTATCGATGCACTGATGATTCGACGCTGTTCCAGCGACAGTTCCCGCTAGCCAGTTCCAGATGCATATCTACCAAACGGGTGACAATCCGCAGGCTACGCCGACCATAGACACTAATTGCATCCATCACTTCATCGACGACCACGCCCCAGACCTCCAAAAATCATCCCGATTACAAACCCAACACCGAAAGCGGTTATCAGACTATTGTTGAGCTTTTCGCGATCGCTCCCGACATTGGGCAAAAGATCATATTCAAATCATGAAATTAGATTCTCAGCCCTACGTTCAAATTCCTTAAGGGTTTGTTCTACAGCATCTTTTCGAGAACTGGTGGAGTCGATGGATTCAGCTTTTTCAGATTTTTCGGATACATCCACCTTTTCAGCGTTTTTTTCAGACCTGAATAGAGTTCTCCTAAATGATGCTGAACAAGGGTACGGGTATGATCCGTTTGCGCTGCAATGTAGTCTACAACCAAATCAAGATTGCCCTCAGTGTAGGCAAGGGTATCAGCATCTAACTGCTGATACTTGTTCAAAATCAGCGGTGTTAAAGCATCAAACTTCTGCTGAAACGATTCAGCCCAGCCAGAAGTCTCAGAAACACGATCGCTCATAATTAGGTAATCCCAAGCAGACCACTATGGAGGCATCGTAGCGCATTAAGACGATTGCAGTTGGATAAACCCTGTTTTTCGGGAAGGGCGATCGCTGCTCAATGTCAGCGACTGTATGGCTCCTGATAGCGGTTGCGTCCGTGCCAAGGCAGTATCTAATCCCAATCGTTCTTCCAGCATCGATTGGAGCGATCGTCCGTCGAAATATAGATAGTCTGTAGACGTACTCGATAGTCCCTCTAGAGATTGCTGCATTCCCCCAACTGTGTAGAGAGAATCTGCATTGAGTGCTGCATTCATAGCTTCCGGAGAACTGGCGACCAGTAGAACCTGATCGATTATTGTGTAGACACCTTCAACCTCAGCATCAAAGACTACATCTTCTGTAACAGCACTTGAAGGTTTTCGATTCGGCAAAGGCACAATGTTAGATTCAATTCGAGTCCACGCTGTTATGGAGCGATCGCCGAGTGGCAGCGTAACAACGTTTAACCCCTCTGCTCGTCCAGCTTCATCTAGGGCTGTAATCCAATCCGATGGTTCTGTTGCACTAACAACGGCATCATCAACAGGATGACTCACAAAAATCCACTCTGGCTTTGGCTGATTTTCTAGTAATACTAAAGCGTAACTACCAGATACAGGTGCAGCACCTTCGTTCATAAACAACGCTTGCCAACGCTTACGCCACGGTTCTAACCGAGAGTCGATCAAGCGCTGCGGAAAAGAAGAGACGGAATTAAAGAGTTGCTGGCTATCAAACCCAAACAACACCACAGCACTACGACTCGGCACGTAGCGCATAATAGATTCCAAAGAGGCAAACTCCGATGCTGTGGGTTGAACAGCACCTGAAGCTGTAGGAGGAGTAGATGTTATGTCTTGACCTTCTAGGCGAATACCGTGATCATTCAATGCGATCGCTGCAACAAATCCATCGTCTGTGGAATCTGGGCTAGTGTTCTGATCAAGACTGAGAAATTCCTGAATTTTATCCTCGCTCACATAAAGCATCCCTATCCGATCGGTCGGAAGCTGACGCATGGCATTCATAACGGCTTCACGATGACTGATGCCATATTCCGGAACCTGTACTGTGTTGAGAGCCTGACGCAAAACTTTGGCAGAATTACTAACGAGTACAAAGCGATCGCCAAAACGAGCCGTAGCAACCGAGTCATCCGCCGTAATTTTTACACCTGCATACTGTTCCATCTGGGGATTCATGCCAGAAAGAACGCGCTTTTCCCAGAATAATTGCAAAAATTCTTGAGCACGAGGTAAGTCTTGAATACTTAAAGCAAGCAAGTAACCCGGCTGTTTTCCGTTCGCTGAGTTTTGGTCAAAATCCTCAGACACAATCGCTGCGGTAATCTCGTCATCAAGCCAAGGACGAATATCCTGCGTATATCGGATCCCCGTACCCTCTAACAAATTTTGCTTGAATTGAAGAAATGATTGATGAAGCGATCGCCGTTCATCCGCCGTCAAACCAGTCTGCTTAAAAGCTTCGATATTTTCTGGATTCGCTTGGAGTGCAAACACGAAAGGCGCACGCTGAGGAATAAACATCAATGCTGATGGCACTGACTCTACAGGTTGCTGTAGACGCATAGCAGGATCTCGCAGGACAAGCAAATAGAACCCGCCAATTCCAACAGACAAAAATGCTAGGACGACTCCAAGTAAGATGACAAAAAATGAACGCGATCGCATAAATATATTCGGTGAAGTTCCCGTTTCAAGAATCTCATATCTTGGAGCATTCTAGCGACTCGGGAAATCTGTGCAGCACCCAATGGGCGATCGCTGCAAGCAAAGTCGTCTAAAGCGAGTATCAACTTGCTGGCTAAGTATCAAGAACATCAGTAGAGATAAATACCTCCGTCAAGACCAACATTCATAGCAATAGTACCCGGTAGGTCACTTCGGGCTTCGGCTACGACTACCTTGATATTATTTCCCTCTGTAATCACATAGAGGCTCAAACCAATGTCTTGATTTTCAGGATAGGCTAAGAAATTAATTGGAAGTGGTAAATAACTTGTCGTTAAACTACCAAATGTCACGCTCTCACCGGGCTCTACCGTCCTCTCATCTGTTGCAGGCAACGTCAGACGGCATAGAATAGTTGCCCCTCCCGCATTCACAACCTCAATCCGAACAGGTGCATTAGGGTTAATTGCTCCGACTGCTACGTTAGACTGAGCAATCAGCAATGATTCAGCCTTTGCTTGTGAATTTTTTGGAGCGCTCATCCATGCCCCTATCCCAAGAAAAGATCCAACTAGTAGTGAAACAGTAATCAAACGAATTTTCATATACCTCTCCTCACAACTCGACCACCTTATAAGTGGTTCGGTATCTATGTTTAATTTTGACCTATAGATCTAATCCTGACCGCTATACAGGTAGAACATTCTAAAAAGTTGATAAATTTATATAACAAAACCCGTCTTAGCCTGATGGATAGGCAAGACGGGTTACGAATAAGAACCT
>JACYMB010000023.1 GCA_015272205.1 Synechococcales cyanobacterium T60_A2020_003
GCCCCAGCACAGATTCTTCGATCCAGAAGGTGAGGCTTCCCCTAGCCTTCAATCCAGCGTTATACTCTGACCAGTTGCGGATGCGGTATTGAGGTTTCATGGCAGGTTTTATGTGTGATAACTGAAATTTACCATGCCTCTCCTGCCCGCAACCCCTCTTTCATGCAACAACGCCGTTCCCACCCAAAAAGATTGAATTAGTCATGAAGTAGATTTATGTCGATTTAAGGTCTATTCCAGAAGCATCGGATATTGAAAACGTCACTGAATTGAACTGAGTTGAGTCGAACTGCCATTTCACTTACCTATTGAGGATTCTAGATACTTTGAATTCTTCTTGAGAACGCTGAAAAGCAATCTTGAAGCCTTCGCGCCTTCTACTGCACAAAAGAATATTAATCTAGCCATCCTAGATGAAGTATTAATTCCCCTTCCCCCACTAGCTGAACAAAAGCGCATCGTTGTCAAAGTCGATGAACCTGAATGACTGACAAAAGTTGTAGAGGCTAGAACAGAGACTAGGCAGGAAGTGGAGCTTGGTATAAGCTGACAAGTTACCACACAAACCAGCACGACCGATGACTCCAACTTCCCGACTCTACGATGCGCTCAACGACTATCTGCGTCAATCCGAGTACCAATGGCGCGATGTGCGGCATCTGAAGACACTCTGCTGGATGGTGATTGGCATCCTAGAGAGCCAAAGCGTGGTTAAAGGATCAATGTCCTCCGATCCTGGTCATTACGGGGCTAGATGACCAAGATTCCGTTGATCAGGCGTTTGCCGCAGGTGCCGTCGATTACGTCACCAAACCTATTCACTGGGCGGTGTTGCGTCAGCGGGTGCGTCGTCTGCTCCAGGCAAGTTGGGCTACGGCTGAATTGCGCCGCCTTGCCTCGGTCGATGGTCTAACGCAAATTGCCAACCGCCGCACGTTTGATCGCCGCCTCCAAGCCGAATGGATTCGAGCCTGTAATAGCGGAGTGTCCATCCCCTCATCATGTGCGACATCGATTTCTTCAAACCTTACAACGACACCTATGGTCACCAAATGGGCGATGATTGTCTAAAACAAGTTGCCGTCCATCTGCAAAGTGAGGCTCAGCGTCCAGCCGATGTGGTGGCGCGTTACGGTGGCGAAGAGTTTGCTATTTTATTACCAAATACAGAACGGGCGATCGCCCAAAGCATTGCAGAACACCTACGCAGCACGATCGAAGCTGCGGCAATTCCCCACAGGGTTTCTCCCTTTCAATATGTCACCGCTAGCTTTGGCGTTTCTTCGATTACGCCGTCGCTCCTAAACGCCCCTGCCCAACTGATTACAGAAGCGGATAGAGCGCTTTATGACGCCAAAGCCAAAGGACGCAATCAAGTATCTGTTCAGCAGAACCACGAAAAGGAAACGTGAGATATATAACCGACGGCTGAGGACGAAGGAGACCTCTACACCGTATGATGAAGTCAATATTGCGACGTTTGACTCAATTTGTGCGATTGTGGCTGATGTTTTGCATAATTAGATGCTTATATTTTGCCGTCAGAGCATAGTCGGGCATTGGTTGGAATTTACATCCTATCCACATTTGGATCAAACCCTTGTACGGAGTGACTACACAAAGTTTTTAGAGGAGCATGTACGAGCAAAAAGCAGCCCAGGATCGAGTGGTCAATATCGTGTTAGTCGAAGATGACGAAGTGGATGTTATGAATATTCAGCGAGCTTTCAAGCGTGCGAATATTGTCAATCCGCTCTATATTGCCTCTAACGGTCTTGAAGCCTTGGATATTCTACGAGGTAAAAGTGACAAGTACACGCATCTTCCGAGTGAGCGTCGGTTGGTGCTTCTGGATTTAAATATGCCGAAAATGGGTGGCATCGAGTTCTTGAATGAGTTGCGAGCCGATGAAGCGCTGCGGGCAACACCAGTGGTGGTTCTAACAACATCTAATCAAGATCAAGACCGAGTCGAAGCCTACAATCTCAATGTCGCTGGCTACTTACTTAAACCCGTGACCTTTGCGACCTTTGCTGAGTTGATGGTGGCTCTTAATAAGTACTGGACTCTATGCGAGATGCCGTAGAACGATGGGAGCATCCCACGTTTGCAAATTTATCAAGGTCTGGAGGGCATCTTGCCCGCGAGCGGGACGCTCGCACTACCCGTACAAAATTGGGATGCTCCCTGGAACGATGGTGTCTGTTTCGAATAATGTTCTTCTTTCAAACTAGCGTTTTTAGATTTTTATTTAAACAAAATGTGCCAATTTTTGGATCAACATTGTCAAGCGGATGGTATTAGATTCGGTTAATTCAGTTGAAGTCTTTTTAATGAATTTCTGTACTGATTTAAGTGAGTTATGAAAGAGTGTTTTAGGATTTTAATTGTAGATGATGATGTCGATCGCATGGCCGTGCGTCGAGCGTTGGTGCGGTCGGGTGTGCAGACTCAGATCCAAGAGGTGCAGAGTTGCAAACAGGCGATCGCTTGTTTGCGCGATGAGACCTTTAGCTGCGTGTTTTTGGACTATCAACTCCCGGATCAGGACGGTCTATCTCTAGTCCAGCAAATTCGGCAAAACAGTATTAATGTTCCCCTGGTGGTGCTGACGGGGCAAGGCGATGAACGCATTGCCGTAGAACTGATGAAGGCAGGCGCGACGGATTATGTTGCGAAATCTCGGATTTCTCCAGAACTGCTGGCGAAGGTACTCCAAAACGCGATTCGGGTTCACCAGGCTGAGCAACAGGTTTGGATCGCGAACGAGCAACTGCGAGCCAGTAATGAATTGTTGCGGCAACAAAATAAGGAATTGGAACGGCAGCGACAGCAAATTCAGGTTCAAAATCTACGCTTGCTTGAAGCATCTCGGCTCAAATCCCAGTTTTTGGCTACAATGTCCCACGAGCTACGGACACCGATGAACGCCATTATTGGCTTTTCGCAATTGCTCCTCAGACCGCAGAAAACGTCTCTAACAGAAAAGCAGCGGGATATGGTGCAGCGAATTCTCAATAACGGGAAGAATTTGCTGACCATGCTCAATGAAATCTTAGATTTTTCCAAAATTGAGGCAGGTCGTTTAGAACTGCAACCGGAGCCGATTGATATCCAAGCGATCGCCCGGACTACCGTGGAAGAATTGCGATCGCTCGCGGAGGAAAAGTGTTTAGGTTTGGACGTTCAGGATTCGTTGCTTGATCCCAAAGTCGTGAACGATCCGCACCGATTGCGGCAAATTCTGGTTAATTTGCTGTCAAACGCCATTAAGTTCACTGAATCGGGTCGAATCACGGTTAGTCTAACCGAGCCGACGCCTGATCAGGTGGCGATCGCTGTTTCCGACACAGGAATTGGGATTGCGGCGGATGATTTGCTGCATATTTTTGAGGCCTTTCGTCAAGCCGACCAGTCTACCACTCGCCATCATATGGGGACAGGATTAGGCTTAGCGATTACCTATTCCCTAGTGAAAATGATGGACGGTGAAATTACCGTCGAAAGCCGACTAGGAGAGGGATCAACGTTTAATATCTATCTCCCGCGCCATGTTGTGGTGAAGGGGTGCCCCGCGCCAATGCCATCGCGAATCCTGGAAACGAATGTGTCGCGCTGAGCGGGGCTAACATTGGTTTGAAATCTCTTAGTTCATTCGCAAGAGAGATACCCATCCGCCAAATCCTTGCGTAGAATTTAAGCCTGTGTAGGGCTACAGATAGATGTTAAGGCAACGGTATTCGCCTAAAGTTTCTAGAATCTTGCTGACTAGGTAGCCCAATATGTTTCCTGAGGTCATGCTACTTCTACTCTTAAGATATAGCGCCATCGGTTGTGAAGTCTGACACAATGGGGCGTGCATAGATAGCGATATTTTAATCTCCGATCGGGCATTCAGACGACGCAGAAGTAAGAGATATAAGAACGTCTGCTATTTTATGTGCGCCCGGACTTGGA
Source organism: Synechococcales cyanobacterium T60_A2020_003 (assembly GCA_015272205.1). Lineage (NCBI taxonomy): Bacteria > Bacillati > Cyanobacteriota > Cyanophyceae > Synechococcales > Synechococcales cyanobacterium T60_A2020_003. Next base: position 3,958 of record JACYMB010000023.1, read on the forward strand.
GAAGATGGGCGTAGAGCAGCCTAGCGATCGCCCTAGGCCTAGCCAGACCTATCCATTACTGTCAATGTAGCTATTGCCTGCCATGTCATCCAACTGTGCTTACCTCGAAGGCAGCCCAAACGTCGATCACATCCTTGCCGTTGACGATACGCCGGATAACCTATTTTTGATTGAGGCCATCCTAGAAGAGGAACACTACCGTATCAGTCTAGCGCAGGATGGACAGTCTGCGTTGGAACAGATTGAAGACTGCCCACCGGATCTAATTCTGCTGGACGTCATGATGCCCGGTATGGACGGTTACGAGGTGACGCGACGTATCCGCCAGAATAAAAACCTTCCCTATATTCCGATCCTGCTCATTACAGCTCATGATAAGTCCAGCGTGGTTGAGGGCTTAGGAGCCGGAGCCGATGACTTTGTTCGTAAACCCGTTGATGCGGACGAAGTGCTGGCACGGGTGCGATCGCTGCTTCGCCTCAAGCACAGCATCGACGCCCAGGCTCAGATGGCTCAACAGCGAGAAGATTTCGTCGCTCGCCTCACCCACGACATGCGGACTCCCCTGGTAGCCGCTAACCGAATGCTGACCCTCTTTCAGCAAGAGGCATTCTGCCCTATTTCGCCTGACATGAAAGAGGCAATTGACATTATGATACGCAGTAATGAGGACTTATTGCGGATGGTCAATACCCTTTTAGAGGTGTATCGCTACGAGGCTGGCTATAAAGAACTCACCTTTGCACCATGTAATCTCAATGAGCTACTTATAGAAGTCCTAGAAGAGTTAACCCCATTAGCGAAGCAGAAAAATCTTCAGATCTCCCATGGTTCGTCAGAGCCTAAACTCTGGATTCAAGCCGATCGCCCTGAGATGAAGCGGGTTTTCGTGAACTTAGTTGGAAACGCGATTAAGTTCACCGATCAAGGGCGGATTGACATTACGGTTTCTGGCAACTCCGAACCACCCGTTCCGCTGCAAACGGGCGATCGCCCCTGGGTAAAAATGGAAATCTGCGACACCGGATGCGGTATTTCTCCAGAGGATCAGGCCGTCATTTTTGAGCGATTTCGGCAGGGAACCCATAAGCGCTCAGGCAATGGTTTAGGGCTTCACTTGGTGAGCCGCATTATTGAGGCGCATCAAGGATTGCTGGCCGTAGAGTCTGAACTTGGGCAGGGTAGCACGTTTACGGTTTATTTACCGATGCTAGCTTTGGCATGAGTGATATAGGTACGGTTTTTCCCTCATGCGTTTCGAGATGTTAATTCCTGCATTTCAAGATGTTAATCAGATAGAAATATAAACTTAAGAATTTCGTGAAATAGTGCTTTTAGAAATATAAACTTAAGAATTTCGTGAAATAGTGCTTTTGAGGAGAAAATTGTAGTCAGGATTGGTAGTAACACGGATTATCAATCGTTCACGAGATAACGAGGATTAACCATGAATATCATTGCTTGGATCGTTTTGGGGCTTGTCGCTGGGGCGATCGCGAAGGCGATTTATCCTGGAGATCAAGGGGGTGGCATCCTGGCAACCATGCTGCTGGGAATTGTGGGTGCATTTTTAGGTGGCACTATTTACACCTTGGTCACCACAGGGCAGTTTGCGCTCGCGGGCGTAGCCTTCAGCATTGGTGGCTTCATTGTGGCTATATTGGGCGCAATGCTCGCCATTTTCCTGTGGGGATTAGTGGCACGCCGCGCGTAGGCCCATCGTAATTTGAGCTTAAAACTGAGGGACTCAGGATGAACGCAGGAGAAGTCGATCCTTCTTCCGAATTGTTTATCCTGAGTTTTTGGGTATAACGGTACCCAACGTGCTCTTCGTGCAAGGGGGTAACCTTGTTAGGGTTAAGGCAGGGCGTATCTCAGTTTTGTAGCCCTCACCCTACATCCCTCTCCCACGGGGCGAGGGACTCCGAGCCGACTTTTCTCCTTGCGGGAGAAGGGGGTGGGAGATGAGGGTTCACAAGCCTGATTGCAAATTCGGGATGCACTCAGTTAAAGCATCCTTAACCATTTCTTGAGCCATTTAGCTGGGTATAGATCTAAACGAAGTCATACATCCGTACAATAGCTAACTTGGACGATTGTTTGCAGTAAGTGTTGGACAGCCTACTGTGCAATCTAGCAAATCTTAGTACAGTGGTCTCCTTAAGTTAACAGAGGAATTTATCCTATGGTTGCGATTTCATCAGTGCATGCACGAGAAATTCTCGATTCTCGTGGTAATCCAACGGTTGAAGTGGATGTTGTCTTAGACAGCGGAAGTAAAGGACGAGCAGCGGTGCCGTCGGGAGCCTCTACCGGAATTCGAGAAGCACTTGAACTACGAGATGACGATCCCAAGCGCTATGGTGGCAAGGGCGTTCTGAAAGCCGTTGCGAATGTAAATGGCCCGATCGCCTCCGCGTTGAAGGGAATGGATGCCTCGGATCTCGCAGTCGTCGATCGCACCATGCTGGAGTTAGACGGAACGGAGAATAAGGCTAAATTGGGAGCCAACGCGATTCTAGGTGTATCGATGGCCGTTGCACGCGCCGCCGCGATCGCCGCTGACAAACCCCTCTATCGCTATTTAGGAGGAGATGATGCCGTACTGCTTCCCGTTCCTTGCTTTAATATTTTGAACGGTGGTGCCCACGCCGATAACAGTGTGGACTTTCAGGAGTTCATGATTGCGCCCGTGGGAGCGACCACCTTCAGCGAGTCTCTGCAAATGGGTGCTGAAGTGTACCACGCGCTGAAGTCGATCCTGAAGGGCAAGGGCTACAGTACTGGAGTGGGCGACGAAGGCGGATTTGCACCGAACCTAAAGGCGAACGTGGAAGCGATCGACCTGATCCTGGCGGGTGTTGAAAAGGCGGGATTGAAAGCGGGGGATCAAATCGCGATCGCCCTGGATCCGGCAACCAGTGAACTCTACCGCGAAGACGGTTCCTATGAGTTCTACAAATCGGACAAGAGCCGCAAGAGTTCCACGGACATGATTGACCTCTGGGAAAGCTGGGTGAATCAGTATCCCATCGTATCCATTGAAGACGGTCTGGGTGAGCAGGATTGGGAAGGCTGGCAGCAGTTGACCCAGCGCTTGGGCAGTCGGATTCAGTTGGTGGGTGACGATGCCTTTGTGACCAATCCCAGCATTATCAAACAGGCGATCGCCGATGGGGTGGGCAACTGCACCCTGGTGAAGGTGAACCAGATCGGATCGATTACGGAAACCTTGGAGGCGATCGCCCTGTCTCATTCGGGCGGGTACACCTACATGGTCAGCCACCGTTCGGGCGAAACCCCGGATGATTTCATTGCGGATCTGTCCGTAGCGACGGCGTCGGGACAGATTAAGACGGGTGCGCCTTGCCGAGGGGAGCGCCTATCGAAGTACAATCAGCTTCTCCGCATTGAGGAAGAGCTGGGCAGTGCGGCGAAGTATGCAGGCTGGAGCACCTTTAAGAAAGGCTAGGAAGGACTATTACTCCCCCTTACCAAGGAGTTAGAGAGCAATAGCACTGAAATAAGCTAAGTGCGATCGCCAAAAACCCCGGATTCTTCGAGAATCCGGGGTTTTTTAAACCTTTAGGTCAGTACGATTCAGTCTGAAGGCGATCGCCCTTCGAAACGCCCTATCGCAGTCGAAAAATATCAGCATAGACCGCGTGTTCTTCAATCAAGCGAATCGGGTTGGGAGAATCATAAACAGCTAGTAGGTTGGGCACCGCCCACCGTTCCTAATCTACGCCGCTTGCGGGGGCAGTAATTGAATGTTGGTAAAGACAAACTCGTTGGTCGAGACTTTACCATGTACCTCGGTTTGAATCACCCGCCGACTGAGGATATAGTAGTCGCCCACTTTCTCATAGCTGTCCTCAAACAGACTCTTGCCGCCCCTTTGTTCGCCCGTTTTGGGGTCGTGGTACACCGAGTCATAGGTGTGGGAGAGGTAGCCCGCCTCGGTTTTGTGGGTAGTGAAGGTATTAATCGTGATCACGGTGCCGTGGATATGGCGATGCACCAGCGTCACTTCGTTGTCTTTCACTTCATAGCGATCGCCCGTCGCCTTACCCCCCATGACAATTTCCACCGCGCCCGATGGCTGGGTTGCCCCATATTCAAAGGTATTTTCCCCGTGGGTTTGTTCAAAACTCCGCCGCACTCGGTGAATTGCGGTTTCCCACAATTGGCCATGAATCAGCCTTTGCGCCTGTTCATCCGCCACGTCCGTCACCTGAGCGGACATATCGGCGTTTACCTGAGCTTTCCCGGTGTAGGTTGTACCGTCCATGGTCAGGGTGACATCGGCGGTATAGCCCGGAAAGTGGCTATCCCAGGTGTAGCGGTTTTCGTAAGCGGCACGAAAGAGATCCTGGGCGGACACTTGCACTGCGGTCATGAAACTCTCCTTAACGTGAACGTAAGTCAATGGATCGATGAAAATAGGTGTCGATTCCCTTCCTCAGTGTAGAAAGTTTTGGATAAATCGGCAGTTTCAAATGATTGCGGTTGGAACGGGGGTAGGTCTATAGAGGGTGCAAATCGCCAATCGGAGCAAGGTTAGGGGCTTGTAAATCCATAACTTCATGGTGGTGCGTTACGCTGAAGCTAACAGCACCCTACAGCCTGAGCAACCCCTTTACAATTCTAGGCTTACGAAGCGGGAACAGGGGCTAACTCCGCCGGAGCATAGCGAATATTGGCCTTATGCAGTCGATCCAGGGCTTCCTGAAGGCGATCGCAATCGGCAATCAAGCTAATGCGTACATAACCCTCACCGCCAATCCCAAAGGCATTTCCGGGCGTAACCACAACCCCGGTTTGCTGAAGCACCGAGAGGGCAAAGTCCGTGGAGGTCATTCCCGGCGGACAGGGTGCCCAGAGGTACATCGTAGCTCGGGTTTTGGGAATATCCCAGCCTAACTCCGCCAAACCTTTGATTAAGAAGTCGCGCCGCGTCCGGTAGCGGGTTTGCACCTCGTCTAGGTAGACATCCGGCAATTGGAGGGCGGTTTCCGCAGCGGTTTGCAGGGCTGCAAAAATGCCGTAATCCATATTGGTTTTCAGGGTGCGGAGTCCCTGAATGATGTGGCGATTGCCCACCACAAAGCCGACCCGCCAGCCTGCCATGTTGTAGGTTTTCGAGAGGGTGTGGAACTCGACGCTGATATCCTTCGCACCCGGAATTTCTAGTAAACTCGTTGGCTGGTAGCCATCAAAGGCCAGTTCCGCATAGCAGAGGTCATGCACCAGCATAATTTCGTAGTGCTTGGCAAAGGCCACCGCTTCCTCAAAAAATTCACGGGGAGCCGTTGCGGCGGTGGGATTGCTGGGATAGTTGAAATACAGCATCTTGGCGCGTTGGGCAACGGCTTCGGGAATCGTTGAAAAGTCGATTACCCAGCCGTTATCCGGTGACAGCACCACTTGATGGATCTCTCCCCCCGCAATCAATGGCCCTCGGAAATGGGCAGGGTAGGCCGGAGTTGGGACTAAAACCAGATCCCCCGGATTTACATAGGCGATCGCCAAATGGGTCAAGCCCTCCTTAGAACCGAGGAGAGGCAAGGCTTCCCCGTCGGGGTCAAGCTGCACCCCATAGCGACGTTCGTACCAACTGGTAATCGCCTTACGAAAATTGGCCGTTCCTTCAAAAGGAGGATAGCCGTGGTTTTTGGAATCTTGCAGGGCAGCGATCGCCGCATCCACCACCGGCTGAGGCGTGGGGCCATCGGGGTTGCCCATGCCTAGGTCAATCAAATCTAACCCTTGTTCCCGTGCCTTCGCCTTTAATTCATCCAGACGGGCAAACACATAGGGAGGCAAAGCTTTCAACCGATCAGCAGGAGTAATCCAATCAAAACTCATCACCTAAACCTCCTGACCGTTTGATTCTTGATTTTCCAAAGGGGCGATCGCCTCGTCCGATCGTCCAGACTGGGACATCACCGTGGTAGACACCATCGCCGCCACCACATGCTCGGGGCTAACCGCAAAGGGTAAACGATGAATATCCGACTGTTCCGCGCAGGCCACCGTCGCGGCATGGTGCAACTCTGCCACCGTCAACCGATCTAAGCCCATGGCCTCTAGCGTTGTCGGTAAGCCAATCTGACCGTAAAAGGTGAGCAACTGCTGGCGTGCCGTTTCCGCAAGGCGATTTCCCTGCACCAGTTCTTCTAACCGCAACTGCACCAAAATGCCGAACGCCACCTTTTCCCCGTGCAGAATATCGTGACACTGGGGCAGATGGGTCAATCCGTTATGAACCGCATGAGCCGCCACCGTGCGACACTGGGCACCGCCGATGCCGCCAATCACGCCAGCCAGCAGCACACTAGCATCCACCACATCCTGCCACACCTCACCACCGGGGTTCGCCAATGCCTCAACGGACTTTTGGAACAGCAAATCCCGCAAGACCCGCGCCTGCTGCACCGCCGCCACCAGCAACGTCCGGCTACTGTGACCGCTGCTCACCGAGGCTTCATACCACTTGGCGATCGCGTCTCCAATGCCAGCTACCAGAGTCCGCTGAGGTGCAGTCTGAACCAGGTCATAATCCAAAATCAGCAGATCGGGGCACCGTGCCAAACCGACATCATACTGAAACGCACCGTCCTCGGAGTAAATATTGGAAAGGGCTGTCCAGGCCGCACAGGTGGCCGCCGAGGTGGGAATGGTGACAATCGGCAAATTACACTGATAGGCCAACAATTTCGCCGCATCGAGGGCCTTACCGCCGCCCACGCCCAAAATCACATCGGCCTGATGCTGCTCTACCGCAGCCCGCAACGTTGCCAAGGCCGCCTCCGAGCAATCCGCACCGTAGGAGGCTTCAGCGATCGCCCCACCGTAGGCATCCAGAGATTCTGCTAAAACCGGACGAATCACATCCAAGGTGCGATCGCCCCCAACCACAAGCGGACGAGTTCCCAATGCCGCGATCGCCCCACCCGCCTGACCTAACATTCCGGCTCCCCGCAGCACTTGGGCTGGGGCGATCGCCAAACTCGGTAATGCAACATTCGGACTGGGCGAGGCGTACGTCATAGGTTTTTTCAATGCTTTCAATCGGTAAACAACACTCTACTACACCGGACAGAGATCAGCGTTCAGTTCACAAACTCCTCATCGACCGGGGGGAGTTTGGCAATATTGTCGGGATACAGCGTAAACCGCATCTGATCATCCTTTCGTACAAACAGCGATCGCTCCACTTCCCCCAATAGGATGGGTTGCGATACCCCCGGTTTGGGGTGCAGCAGCGTTCGTGCCTGAATCGTCATCGTATCGCCACCGCGCCGACTGAGCCGTCCAGGGGAAAAAAGATTGCTGGCCGCTTGCTCCAAGGTGGCGCGGACTTCGTCTTCGGTCACATGGGGCGGCAGCGCAATCACCGCTCGATTCGCTCCTTGGTCAAAGACTGTCGAAAAACGCACCGCTCCGGGAATGGTTGTCCGGGTAAAGGGAACCAAGCCTAGGGCAAAGATGCCCACCGTCAGCACCACCATAAACCCCGTCGAGCCGACTAACCGAAACCGAATGCCCCACTTAAACGCAAATGCAATGAGGGTTAAGACCAGGAAAGCTAAGGTCAGGTAGGCTGACCATTTGGATGCAAGTAAAAAATCTTCGTTAGTTGGCATGGGTATCTGAGAAATTTCGAGCGACCGGAAAAATGGCGTTGACCTCAGTTAGAAAATTCTATCGAAGCAAGGGGACAGACATCCCACAGAGATTTCGGAGAGCTCAAGGACACAATGGTCTGAGTTGCTGCTGCTGCGCGAGCTTAGTCGTCTTCGTTGCTGATCACCGCCTCGCATGCGGGACTATTATTCTGTTCTAGTGCGGCTTTCAGCGTATGCCAACACAGATTGGCGCACTTAATCCGAACCGGAAACTGTGCCACACCTTGCATCACATTGAGTTTGCGCAAGTCTTTAGGGAACTCCGCTTCTCCTTTCATCATGGCTTGGAAGGTTTTCACCATCTCCAGGGCTTCGGCTGAGGTTTTGCCCCGCAGTGCCTCCGCCATCAGGTCAACGGATGCCATGGAAATGGCACAGCCTTCCCCTTCAAAGCGGACATCTTGGATGCGATCGCCCGTTTCATCCAGATGCAGCGTTAGCTCAATGGTGTCTCCGCAGGAGGGGTTGTGCCCCTTTTGGTAGCGATCGGTGGGTGTGGCTTTTCCCCGAAATTTGGGCTTCTTATAGCGTTCGAGGATTACGGTTTGGTATAGATCGCGCAGATCGTTCAATGCCATGAGGACTCGGTAATGTCTAGAACGTACTCCTTTCGATCCTATCAGGGTGATTTCGTTTTCAGGCGAATTCTGATCGGGAAAGCTGAGTTTTGTAGTGACAAGACTGGCTTAAGCGCCCTAGCGTTCATTCAACTTGGTTCGCCCCACCGTCCTTCACAGGCAGGATGTCACTTACTGACGATACTGATTAACATGGGAAATACTGACCTTTGCAATGTAGGTTTGCAAACTGTTGGCGTTTTCTGAGTGGATACTCAACCCTCGGAGTCGATCCTCTCTTTCACTAGTTCAGTTTAGAAATTGATGTAAATCTCTTGTAGTTGCCTGATGGAGCCGTTTCCCAGGGAGAGGAGTTGGAGGTATGCAACGAACTGTTGCAATAATCCCAAAGACGACATTAAGTAATTCAGTTCATTTCCTGAATTCTTGACAATTCCAGTTTTAATGAATATGAGGACTGGGCTACTCAATGGTTTGTCCTCCGGTCATTGGTGTTTGCTGGCGATGTTCGCCACCCTCTAAATCTGTTACTAGCAACCTGGCTTTCTCTCAGCGCCTCTTCCCAGGTATTCGCAATAAACCTACAGCGAAGGTGGATGTCCTACGCCATTTAAGAAGGAGAAATTCCATGCTGAATACAACCGCGTATTCTATTGACACGATTCGTGATGAAGTGCGCCATTTAACTGAGCAAAAAGTGCTGGATCGTCACCAACCCATCTACACTACTCTATGCCGCTATTTCCCTTCGCGTGAGTGGGTTTGCATTGAGTGTGAGTTAGAGCAAAATGACTTCCTCATGCGCGATCGCATTGGCGATTTAATTGGGCAGGAAACGTGGGGTGATGATTAGATACTTGCATTTGAACCTGTACTTCATACACACAAGGTGATGTTTCCAGGGAATTGCGTAGGCGTGAGGATGTATGCGTAGTTGATTCAGCTTAGGCACAGGGTTTAAAAAACTCAGTTGAAATTTAAGATGTAATTGATACGAGTGCTAGGGTAAAGCGTAGACTACTACGTTCCCTAGCATTTTTGATATGGAGGGTCTCAAATGGAAGACAGCATGAATGATTTCCAGGATTTTCTAACACGGGACTGTGCCTACGTAGCCATTGGTGAATTTAAACCTGGAAAATTTGCAGAAGCACGGATTCTCTACGAAGAGGCTGTGTCTACCTACGCCGATGGATTTAAGGGAGCTTACCTGCTGCAAGAACCGGGGAGCGATCGCGGCATTTCCATCATTCTCTGGAAGAGTGTGGAGGATATGGAGGCGAACCAAACCGAGGTATATAATGCCATTCTGAAAAAAATGGCTCCTCTGTTTGCCCAAACCCCTGAAACCCAGATCTATGAGGTGATGTGTGCGGTACACCCTTAACGATGTCCTCTCGGCGTAGCACAATGGAAGTTGAATAGGATGCTGCCGTTTTTAGGTGTCCAACCGGATGATTCTAGACGGGCGGCTGTGTTGAATGGATCACGCTAGGGATATGGCGATCGCAATTATCACCTTCTATAAATTTGTGTCCTTGCCAGATTATGCAGAGCAGCGAGATGTTCTACATTCTCTCTGCGACCAGCAGGGCGTAAAAGGCACCATTCTCTTAGCCGAAGAGGGCATTAATGGAACTCTTGCTGGTTCTCCAGAGGCAATAGACACCGTTCTGGCTACCCTCCGCGAAGACAGCCGTTTTGCTGACTTAGACTGGAAGCGATCGCTGGCTGACAAGATGCCCTTTGAACGGCTGAAGGTAAAGCTCAAGCGTGAGATCGTCACCTTTGGCGTACCGGAGGCCAACCCGACCCACCTCGTAGGAACCTATGTGGAACCGCAGGATTGGAATGCCTTAATTTCCGATCCAGAGGTGGTGGTGATCGATACGCGCAATGAGTATGAAGTGGCGATCGGCACGTTTCAGCGGGCGAAAAATCCCAGCACCCGGTCTTTCCGTGAATTTCCAGACTACGTGCAGCAGACCCTAGATCCGACAAAGCACCGTAAAGTCGCCATGTTTTGTACGGGGGGAATTCGGTGTGAAAAGGCTTCGTCCTATATGCTTTCCCAAGGCTTTGAAGAGGTCTATCACCTGAAAGGTGGCATTCTGAAATATTTGGAAGAGGTGCCGCCCGATGAAAGCCTGTGGCAAGGCGAATGCTTTGTATTTGATCAGCGGGTAGCGGTGCAGCATGGCGTTGCTCCCGGCTCCTACGATAGCTGTCGGGGATGCGGTCGCCCGATCTCAGAGGCGGATAAAATCCATCCTGACTATGAAGAGGGGGTCTGCTGCGCCCACTGTGCGGGCAGCCTGACAGACGAGCAAAAAGCCGGACATCGAGAACGGATGCGCCAACTTCGGTATGCAGGGCGATCGCCCGCCCATTAAGGGATTAGACCAGAGGATTATCAAATTTGCGTTAACCTCCGAACCCGAACGAGACACTCTCGATTCAGGCATGGGAGAATAAGCGGCAGATACTATTCCTGATCGCCTGTTTTTTGGTTAATTACGTACAAAGCATCCCTTTGCTTCTTCGGTGCCATGCTAAAACACTTGATTTTGGTCTGCGGGGCGTCCTTAGCGTTTGTGGTTGCCCTCGGCGAGCGCAATGAAGCTCTAAAGTTCACAGCAACAGCGGTGGGTGCCTCATGCGTGAGTTTTGCCGCCACGAGTTTTTTGCTGGAACGGGAGCGCACTCGCAAAAATCAACAGGCGATCGCCGAAGCCTATTTAGAATTTCTCCGTACCTTAGATCAGCAGCGATTCACCCCAAAAACGCCCTGTCGCCCTGTCGCCTGCCAGGGATGTCGTCATTATCATGGGCGGAGCTATGGGGGCACGATGCTGATTTGTGGAATGCATCCCTACGGCGTGGAGGAGGAAACCTGCGGGGATTGGGAATCGGGATTGTCCGCCGTAAGGGGCGATCGCTAGTAGTTAAAACAGTACTTTTGTACTAAAATAGGAATATCGCAAGCACATAAAACTATGCCGACTTCCACCATTCGCTTCTCTAAAACCACACTACACGACACCGAATTGGGCAAAATTGAAATTCCCAATAAAAAAATTGCGGTTTGGATCAATTTTCTAACCGCCCCTAAGCAGCAAGCCCAAATTATTTCCGCCGATCAGCAGCGCAATGGGTTAATCCTGTATTTCCAAGCCCCAGACAATTTGTACACCTACCTCGATCACCGCATCAACGGAGAACATGCCGACGAACCCCCCTCCAAGGCAAGCCGTCGCGCTAACCACCCAGAACCGCACCCGGTCGCAAGCTAATCTCTATCTCTGCGTTCCAGCACGCAGGCAATTTCCAGAACCTATGCTGTTGCCTCCGCGATCCGATACACGAAATTAAATGTTGCCCAAGCATTGACATCCAGGGCAAAGCTATCGTCAGGAATATCAACCGTGGGGGGCAACGGCTGGCTGGCGTTGTGAATATCTTCTAGAACCGCTTGCGCCACCGCCAGTGGTTGAGATAGTTGGCTAGAGCGGCGAGAACGATTGGTGGCTCGAATAATTTCGGCCAGGATCGTAAAGCTTTGGGTCAGCGGACGACGGCTGAAGATGACGTAGGTTTCCGCAATGCCCGTTGGCTCTTGAATCACCCAAGCCGGCGCCAGGTTGCTTTGGGGTAAGGTCACGATTTCGCCTGCGGGGATGACGCTCGTGTTCAGCACCTGCTGGAAGCCCATAGACGAACTGTCGAGAATAGCCGCCGTGGGATAGAATGCAACGGCATTGCCTACGGTGTCTAGTCCTAATAATAGGAAGTACACAGGGCGATCGCTGTAGTTTTGCAGTCGGTATTGGATGTGACTGCCCGCCTCTAATACTGGAACTTCACCCGTGCTGGTAAATAATTCGGTTAAGCGTCCCTGGGGGAGTTCCCACGGTGCCCGACTGGTTTCCTGCTGCGCCAAAATCCGTTCCTGGGGCGTGACCATTTCCAACACCGCCCGTACACCGAGGCGCGATGATCCGGAATTTTCGGTCAGACGCAACAACTTTGTACTGAGCAGGGTATGGAGTTTGGGAGTAAGACGATTGACAGCAGTTTTCACCGCTTCGTCTGAGTTGGCCATGGTGTTGGGCATAGCGGTGTGCCCCAGATAGAACAAGCCGTATCCTTTACGAGTATTAATTGGTTGGGGATTGGACGGGGTGTCGGCGATCGCCCCCGGTTCACTGGGTAATGATGCGGTCAGGGAGTCGGCGGACGTGTCAATTTTTCCAAATAGACAATCGGCAGGTTGCTCACCACCTACCACGGAGGATACGCCCGGAATCGCGGCAAAGGCGCTAGTGGCATCCACCCGTTCCACTCGTTCTAGACTGTTATCCAGAGCCACGGTCAGCCCCACATTTCGAGGCAGAACCCGCACATACTCGCGAATGGGCTGTCCAGGCTGAAGGATTTGAGCAAGGCGCAACGATTCACTGCTGACGGGACGCACTTTTAATAGCAATCCATCCTGCGATCGCACCTGCACCAGCAATTCAGGATCTGCTGCCGTTTCCGCACTTGGGTCTGCTTGTCTTTCAATGGTTAACAGCGAGTTCACTTCATAGGAACCCAGCAACGGGGCAGGCATTCCAGCAAGCCAGATTTTAATCGTTTTGTTGTCGGCATCGATCGCTTGCACCACGCCATCCGCCCCCATCGGCCAAACGGGCGTTGAGTAGTAGGGCAACAACGATTTTTCAGACGCCTTCAGTCCTGCAATCCAGGGTTGTTGGCGATCGCCCATCACTTGGCTGACCATGCCATCCACGCGGCTCAGGGCTGTTTTTAATGTGGTGTCTGGGGTAGAACGCCATAAATATTGAGTCAGCGCATAGGTGAACAGTCCGGCATTGAATCCCTGCCACTGCCCCTCCACAACGGCTTGTCCTGGATGCGCCGCTGCCAGAACCAACCCCGGCATTTGAGTAAAGGCTGGTATCGTGGTGATCTGAGCTTGGAGCTGTTTGCGCGTTAGTTTAAGATTCGTGAGTAATAATTCTTGCCGTTCGATCGCGTCGCCTCGTAACGTTCCCGTCGGTGTAGCGGGGCGCGATCGCAGGCGGAGGGTTCCCCCTTCGATCTGATCTAGGGGCTGACCGTAGCCGACATCGAAAACGGTGACGATTTGATCCGTCGAGAGCGATCGCAGCAACAGCGCAATCGTATCTTCCAGCAGATCATTAATAACCGGATTCTCTTCGGTGGGTAAAACGCCATCAATGGGCACAAAACTGTTGTACTCCACAATCTGCGTCGGAGCCGCGCTATCCACGACCTTAACCCGACTTCCCAACCCGCTGAAATGAACCACCACAATATCGCCGGGATGTACCTGCCGCGTTAGATGATCCAGAAACGCGGCTTCGATGCCTTCACGCGTGGCCTGTTCATCCGTCACGGTCAAGACATCGCTGGGCTGGAACCCAAACCGAGATACTAACAGTTCTTGCTGGAGCCGCACATCGGTCAAGCAGCCATTTAAAGCGGAACCCCAAGCCGGGGTGCGATCGCTCACCGACTCAGGGTAATGGTTAATGCCAACGAGTAGCGCTAACTTGCGTCGAGCGGGTTGGGCGAGAGCCTGCTGGTACTGAGTCGCGAGGGTAGACAGTCCAACCTGGCTCACTCCAAGGCTGGCTAGCACCACTGCTGACTGCTGAAGAAAGGCTCGTCGCTTCAATCCCACTTCATTTCTCTATGCTTCAACAGGAACCTTCATGACTTTTGCCAGTTCCGCTGCAACTTCAGGACGAGAGAACTCTGGCGGTGGCAATTCACCACGGCGCAGCATCTCCCGTACCTTCGTACCCGACAAATGAATCCGCTGCTCTGGTGTGCTGGGACTGGTCTTTGTCGTCGCCATCGACTGAGTACGAGTGCAGTAGAAAGCATGCTCAAACTTCATTGGAACGATCCCTAAAGCAGCAGGATCAAATTCATCAAAGATGTATTGAGCGTCATATGTTCCATAATAGTCGCCTACGCCCGCATGATCACGTCCAACAATGAAGTGGGTGCAACCATAGTTTTTGCGGATCAGGGCATGGAAAATGGCTTCCCGTGGGCCTGCATAGCGCATCGCGGACGGATTGATCGCCAGAATGACGCGATCGTGGGGGAAGTAGTGCTCCAGCATGATTTCGTAGCAGCGCATCCGCACATCAGCGGGAATGTCGTCGCTCTTGGTGGCACCCACCAGAGGGTGCAGGAACAGACCATCTACCGTTTCCAGCGCACACTTTTGAATGTACTCGTGGGCACGGTGAATCGGGTTTCGGGTTTGGAAGCCCACAACCGTTTTCCAGCCCCGCTCTTTGAACAACTGGCGCGACTCGGCAGGATCAATCTGGTAGGTGGGGAACAGGGGATGGGGATCCCGCTGCATCAACCACACGGGGCCAGCCAGGTTTACAGGCCCTTGCTCGTACACCACTTTTACGCCAGGATGCTTCTCTTCGTTGGTGCGGTAGACGTGAATCGCCTCTTGAAGCTTGTCGTAGTGATACTTCTCGGTCAGTTCTAAAACACCGACAAATCGACCCTCGGCGTCATCCAAGCGAATCTGCATTCCCTCGGTTAGGGGAGCCGCAACCTCTTCGCTGACGGATAGGGTCACGGGGATTGCCCAGGGGAGACCGTTTGCCAGATGCATCTCCTGGACTACGGCGTTGTAGTCCTTCTGACCCATGAAGCCATCCAAGGGGCTAAATCCACCGATCGCAATCATTTCCAGATCAGAAACAGCCCGCTGATCGATGGTGATTCGAGGTAAGCTGTCGGCCTTGCTCAGAAACTCTGCTCGCTGGTCGGGCGTAGCAATTCGGTTAATTAACGTTCCGCCATGGGGCGCAATACCCGTGTATTGACTCAAGATCTTTCCCTCTCCGCGTCAACGACTGTAGTTACTAAAAAGAATATAAAGAAAACGTAACATCTAGGGGTACCCAGTTGTAAATTCGTAGACTAATTCATACGGCTTTTGCACTGGATACATCTAGGAATAAATCCTAATGCGAATCCAATGCAGTTTTACCTAGATCCGGTAACTTTACCAAATTCTCATGCTGGGTGTGTTGACGCGAGAGGCTCAATAATGCCGCCACCGAGCAGTATTGAATTGCTCTCTAAGTCATACCAAACGGCAGCTTGCCCTGGCGTAATACTGAACTGAGGGTCGTCGAACACAATCTTGACCCGATCATCTCCACCATCGGAAGAAAAAGGAACAATGGTGGCTGGAACTGCAGGCGAACGATATCGGATTTGTGCCGCTGCCCGAATCGGCGTTGTCGGAGGGACGATCGCTACCCAGTTCACCCGCTTGACTGTACATTCGGGATGGAAGGCACTGGCGCGATCGCCCACAATCACCTGATTACGTCCCACATTAAAGCCAATCACATACAGCGGATGGGAAGCCGCAACACCCAATCCCTTGCGTTGACCGATGGTGTAATTGTGAATGCCTGTGTGGTGTCCTAAGACTTTCCCCGACTGATCGACAATGTCTCCGGGCTTGGGGGCAAGGTACTGTTCCAGGAAGGTTTGCATGGAACCGTGGGCTTCAATGAGGCAGAGATCTTGGCTTTCCGGTTTCTCCGCTGTGGACAAGCCAAACTCCGCTGCCAGACGGCGGGTTTCCACCTTGGTATGCTCTCCCAACGGAAATAGCGTCCCTGCCAGGAGATCTTGGGTGAGGTCGTAGAGGAAATAGGACTGATCTTTGATCCTATCGATGGCGCGTAGAAGCTGGTAGCGATCGCTCGCCGCATCATACTTGATCCGGGCGTAGTGACCCGTGGCAATTTTGGGAACACCGAGTTCCTCCTGGGCATAGCGCAGCATGGGGCCAAATTTGACAGCGCGATTGCACTGGGAGCAAGGGAGAGGAGTCACTCCTGCTTCATACCCAGACACCAGATAATCCACGATGTTTTCCTGAAACGTATCGCGGATATCGACAATTAAATGTTCAACGCCGAGTTGTTCACAAATTCGCGCCGCATCCACCATGCCATCTGAGCAGCACTGACCTTTCCCCTTCATTAGCCAAAGGGTTAGACCAATCACGTCATATCCTTGATGGTGCAAGCTAGCGGCGGCAACAGAACTGTCTACGCCTCCCGATAGCCCAACGACGACTTTTTCCATGAATGCAGCATTAACTCAGTGCTCGAGAACAGCTTTATTCTAGCGTCTCAACCCGGAAGTTATTCCCATTCCGAGTAGTAGTCACCACTGTAAGGCTGGACGCCAATCGCTGGGTATGAGCTGGTTGACTGACATAATCTTTTCTAGTAGGTTGGGTGAAACACCGTGGAACCCAACTCTAGCCTTTATTCTGTTGGGTTACGCTAGCGCTCACCCAACCTACGAGAGAATCAGGGTTGTGTGAGTTTTGTCAGTCAATCAGTGCTTAGTCTGTAATTGATTACAGTCCCTTGTCCGCACTGCTTGGCAGCTTCATTCGTAGAAATTAAAAATCTTTACGCTTTTGATGAGTCCACCGTGCGAAGTTTCGTTATAATTCGGGTTGACATCTTAGAGAACCCTACCCGTGGTGAAATAATTGCTCTGTTTTTGGTGTTTTGCGCTATTGGTGGAAAGGCGGTGCTACGGAGATTGGGTAGCCTTATAGATTGTGCACCCGATTATTACTGCACTGCGGGTTGGGCGAATGTCTCAAAGCAGATGCTTTAAAGCTGTTACCGAGAAAAAGGTTGCCATGCCATGATGTACCGACGAAACTCAACGATTCGTATTGTGGAATCGGTTTTTGTTCCCTCCTTTGGGTTTGAGGGCAGGGCAGGTGTTCTGAGTTGGCGGCGTTGGGCGATCGCCACTTCAATCGGTCTGGGTGCGCTGGTCGGTACGGCACCGGAGGCGATCGCTAATCCATTGCCAGAATCCTTTCCAGACGGAGAGCTGATCGCGCAGCAAATCGTCGAGGGTTTGCCGCCACCCCCACCCATCCTAGGTGTACCCAGCACTCCTGTTAATCTTTCGGCTAACTCGAACAATCTCTATCTCGTTTATGTCAATGGAGATAGTCCCCTGCTCCTCGATCAAGTGCGGCGGGTATCCACAGACGCATCGGTGCAAGACTATCAAGGGCAACCCGTGATTCAGGCCGGAATTTTTGAAGAGCCAACCTACGCCCAGCAACAGGTATCGGCATTGGAAGCGCAGGGCATTATGGCAGAGGTTGCTGAAGTCCCCGAAGCATGGTTTGAGCCTGCCCTCCCTGCCCAAACTCCGGTAGAAGTACAAACGGCGACCGTTTCTGTGCCACTGCCACCAGTCGTGGTTCCCCCACCAGAAATGATTCCGGTGGAGGTTACACCCCGTGAAATTGAGTTTGGGCGATCGCCCGATGTGGCTGCAGTAAGTCCCACAACAGCGTCCTACACCAACACAGAATCAGAGGGTAGTCATTTCTATGTGGTTATCCCAGCCCGCACCGCAGAATTGGCCGATGTTTCGGCACAGGTGATTCGGCTTGGCGCGAATTTCAATATTGCGGGGTCAGTAGAAGAACGAACAGCCCCCCTAGGGCCGCATGTGCGAGTGGGGCCATTTATCGATCGGGAGGCCGCATCGCGATGGAGCAGTTTCTTTGGCGATTTTGGGCTGAATGCGCGGGTCTACTATAGCCGCTAACGCGATAATAGCGGGTGTAGCATGACCGGGAGCCTAGGAAATGAATATCCGGCAGGAGCGATCGCCCCTTGATACCTATGCCGTGTCTGCTGAGCAGATGACTGAGATTGAGTCGCGGATTTTTGCGGCAGGGATGCCCGTCGAAGCGCTGATGGAAAAGGTGGCGGGTAAGATTGTGCGGCGGGTGCGTCAGGTCTATTCTCGTCGTCGGTTTCGGCGGGTGGGGGTGCTAGTGGGGCCAGGGCATAACGGTGGCGATGCGCTGGTAGTAGCGCGGGAGTTGCACCACGCGGGTTATGCGGTCATCACCTATCAGCCGTTCCAGAAAACAAAGCCCCTTACTGCTCAGCACGCTCAGTATGCCGCTCACTTAGGTATTGAATCGACTGGGGCGATCGCGCCAATTTTAGAGTGCGATCTGATCATTGATGGGCTATTTGGCTTTGGGTTGACCCGTGCCCTCGAAGGCGAGATTGCCGAGGCGGTAGAAGCGGTGAATACGCTGGATGTGCCCGTGGTGAGTATTGATATTCCGTCGGGGTTGCACACGGATACAGGCGAGGTTTTGGGGACAGCCGTTTGCGCGACCCACACCCTCTGTTTGGGACTGTGGAAGCTGGCCTTTTTGCAGGATAATGCCCTGGACTATGGGGGGCAGGCGGAACTGATTGATTTTGATATTCCCCTATCCGACATTCAGGCTATGCTGGGCGATCGCCCTTCGCGAGTCCGCATCACTCCAGAAACGGCGATCGCGCCTTTACAAGCTCCCCTTTCTCCCACAACCCACAAATATAAACAGGGACATGGGCTGCTGATTGCTGGATCGCGACCGTATCGAGGAGCAGCGGTCTTAGCTGGCCTTGGTGCGCGGGGCAGTGGTGTGGGGATGCTCTCTATCGCCGTGCCAGAGTCGCTGAGGGAGCAGGTAAGTTCCCAAGTGCCCGAAGCGTTAGTCATTGGGTGTGCCGAAACAGCGACGGGAGCGATCGCCCAGCTTCCAGACACCCTTAATCTCCAAAACTACGATGCGATCGCCTGTGGGCCAGGATTGACCCTCGCAGCAGAACCGATTGTGCGGCAGGTGTTGAAAACCGATCGCCCCTTACTGCTCGATGCCGATGGGTTGAATGCGCTGGCGCAGATGGGAGCTATAGAAACATTGCGCGATCGCCCTTTCCCAACCGTTTTAACGCCCCATTGGGGGGAGTTCAGACGGCTCTTTCCGGAGATTGCTACAGCGGGCGATCGCCTGATGATGGTGGAGCAAGCGGCGATCGCCAGTGGGGCAACGGTGATTTTGAAAGGTGCAAAAACGGCGATCGCTCATCAATATCTCGATGGAAATAGCCAGGTGTGGATTAATCCCGACAGTACGCCTGCCCTGGGTCGGGGTGGCAGTGGTGATGTGTTAACTGGACTGTTGGGTGGTTTACTAGCCCAATTACTGCGTCAGGGATGGACGGTGGAGGCGATCGCCCAAACGGCGGTATGGTGGCACGCCCAGGCGGGAATATTGGCGGCAGGGGAACGCACGGAACGGGGTGTGGATGCGTGGACGTTGACCCAATATTTGATGCCAGCGTTGGCTGAGGCGATTTCCTAGGAACGGGGTTCGACGTTGCTGAACAGACGTATGATTGAGTGCATCTCAGTTTTGTAGTCCTCACCCATAGGGCGAGGGACTTCGATCCGGCTCTCCTTCCCCTCGTGGGAGAAGGGGGTTGGGGATAAGGGCAATTCAGAGCTGTATTCAGCAACGCCCAGATTTTCAACCCCACTCCCTACACGGCGATGACAATGGGGGCAAAATCGCTGATGGTGATGCTGGTGGCATCTACATTTTGCAAAATGGCGATCGCCTGTCCGTCCTGTTTGATCACGGTGTCGCGCCCCCGTTGGCGAATGGTTAAATCGGCAATCAAGGCTTCAAGGGCATCGGGATCAGCGGTGTTGGGATTGTCGCCCAGAATGCCCAGCTTATCGACCCCGTCTTCAAAATCGAGAATGCGATCGCAACTACCCGCATCAAACTCCAGGGCAAAACCATCGGCTCCGGCTCCTCCCCGGAGGCGATCGCGCCCCAGTCCGCCGAATAAAATATCATCCCCGTCATCGCCCCTGAGACGGTCATTGCCTTCATCACCGTAGAGAACGTCGTTGCCTGCGCCACCCCGTAGCCGATCACGGTCAAACCCACCGCTCAGGCGATCGCTCTCCACCGTTGAACTTGAACCATCACAAGCAACGATTCCAAACGTTAAAACCAGGATGAACCAGAAGGGCGATCGCCTTTTGTACCGACCTAGTCCCCGAACCAGGAGAGTGCTAATTCGCATAATCTGTTACGTCTTTTCATATTCTTTTCACTTTTACGTCTCTACGATACGATGTTTTCATAGTTGTTTCATAATTCAAACCCTAAAACGGTCTTCAGTCCTCACCATGACAGCGACTAACCCCTCCGCTCTACCCTCCATTCAGATTGATCACCTCAGCGTTAACTATCGTTCGGTGCAAGCGCTTCGCAGCATCAACGTGATCGTTCAGCCTGGTGAATTGGTGGGGGTGTTTGGCCCCAACGGTGCCGGGAAGAGCACGCTGATTAAAGCCATGCTGGGATTGATCCCCCGTACCACGGGGCAGGTGACCTATGGCGATCGCCCCTTACTGGATCAACTGAATGCTACAGCTTACGTGCCCCAGCGATCGCAGATTGACTGGACATTCCCAGCAACGGTGTGGGATGTGGTGATGATGGGACGGGTGCGTCCGTCGGGATGGTTGCACCGTTTTTCTAACGTCAGCCGTCGGATTGCTGCCGATGCCCTGGAACGGGTGGGGATGAACGAGTTTCGCGATCGCCGCATTGGGGATCTATCCGGTGGACAGCAGCAGCGGGTCTTTTTGGCGCGGGCGCTGGCACAGCAGGCCGATGTCTATTTCTTTGATGAACCCTTTGTCGGCGTCGATCACCGAACGGAGGAGATCTTGTTCCAAATTTTCCATGAGTTGGCCGCCGAGGGAAAGATTGTGATGGTGGTGAATCACGATCTCGGGGAATCGATCGCCCATTTTGATACCCTGCTCTTGCTGAATAAAGAGCTGATTGCCTATGGCGATCGCCGTTTGGTGCTTCAGCACGACAATATGACGCGTGCCTATGGCGGACATGTCTCTTTCTTCCGGGCAGCGTAGCCATGGAATCGGGATTGTCGTTTCTGCTGGAACCGCTTCAGTATGGCTTTATGCAGCGATCGCTAATCGTGGCGGTGCTAGTCGGGATCATGTGTGCGGTGGTGGGAAGTTACCTGATGGTGCGACGGATGGCGCTGTTGGGCGATGCCATTAGTCACTCGCTGCTACCGGGACTGGCGATCGCCTATGTTCTTGGGATCAATATCTACATCGGCGCGTTTGTCGCGGGTATTCTCAGTACAGGTTTGATTGCCTGGATTCACACGCGATCGCCCATCAAAGAAGATGCGGCCATGGGGATTGTCTTTTCTGCTTTCTTTGCGGTAGGAGTCACACTGATCACCCTCGTCCAAAAAGACACCAAAATCGACCTGAACCATTTTCTCTTTGGCAATATCCTAGGCGTTAGTCCTTCTGAAGTTAGGGATACGGCCATCATTGCAGTGCTGGTGCTGGTGAGTGTCTTTCTGTTTTACAAAGAACTCCTGTTTCACAGTTTTGATGCCCTGGGGGCACAGGCGACTGGACTTCCGGTGACGTGGCTGAATGCAGGCTTGATGGTGTTGATTGCCCTCACGGTCGTCGCGAGTTTGAAAGCGGTTGGCGTGATTTTAGTGCTAGCCCTCCTGATCACACCCAGCGCCACGGCGTATCTGCTGGTTCCGCGCTTGCATCAGGTGATGGGATTGGGAGCCGCGATTGGTGTTGTATCCAGTATCAGCGGCATGTACCTGAGCTACTATTTCAACCTACCCTCTGGCCCCGCGATTGTGATGATTGCCTCTGGATTTTTTGCCCTAGCGTTTCTCTTTAGTCCCAGTTACGGGGTGCTGACCCATCGCCGTAATAGCAAATCCGGTTAATTCATCGTCTATATCAAGGGGCGAGGGGCGGGTTTCGGAATCAAGCTCTGATCGTGAGCAAGGTCTATTAGCTAAACCCGCCCGTACCCAGATCGTCCATGCTCTGAACCTCAACGACCTTGACGCAGCGTAGCCAGTTCTTGAATATGTTGGCTTTGCTGTTCCATTTGAATAGAGAGGGCATCACACACGAGATCACATAGTTCAAATAGAAACGGATTGGCGATCGCATAATAGACGCACACACCCTGCTGATCCCGTGAGACAACCCCTGCTTGGGTCAGCATTTTCAAATGTTTAGACACATTGGCTTGCCCTAATCCCGTGGCCTCGATAATCTCCGTGACGTTTTTGGGGCCACTTTTCAGCGTACAAACAATCTGAAGACGGCTCACCTCTGACAGCACCTTGAAAAACTCGGCCATCAGTCCCAAGGCGGAGGGAGAAAGCTTAGATACGCCGCATTCGTCGGTGTTGGTTGGAAGAGTAGGCAGGGTGGATGGAGTGGATTTGTGTGGCATAGATTTTAGTGAGATGTGACGTAAAGACCAGACAACTTAAGCGCGGCGGGAGGCATAGGCTTGGTACGCCAACGACCCAACGACAAAACTGATAACGAATAGAACCGGATTCGCAAGTCCCAGGACTAGGGCTGTAATTCCTGGCCCCGGACAGTATCCCGAAATGCCCCAGCCAATGCCGAATATGGCGGCTCCTAATATCAGCGGCAGATCAATGTCCTTCCGAGTCGGCAGGGCAAAGGTTTTGTTGAAGACCGGGTGCGGCATCTTCAAAACAAATCGAAAGGTAATGATCGTGACGCCAACCGCACCCCCCAAGACAAACAGCAGGGTTGGATCCCAGGTTCCGGCGAGATCGAGAAATCCCAACACGCGATCGCGATCGATCATCTGCGACAGGCCGAGTCCTAACCCAAAGAGCAGACCCGCGATCGCGGCAATTCCGTTTTGTTTACCATTCATGCCCATGATAGTGTTCTTCTCTCCCTACAATCCCAAAAGATGACGAGTCACGAAAACGGTCACAAATCCAGTTGCGAGGAACGTAAGGACGGCAGCAAGCGATCGCGCCGAGAGTCGTCCTAGTCCACAAACGCCATGACCGCTGGTACAGCCGCTGCCCATGCGGGTGCCAAATCCGACCAAGAGGCCACCAATCACCATCGCCCACGGTGAGAAGGTGGATGTTGGCGTGGGTTGGGATGCCAAACCGTACTCGTAAAGCGCACCTCCCGCCAGCATGCCAATCAGGAACAGCCATCGCCAAACTTCAGAACGCTCGAACCGCATTGCGCCGTTTACGATCCCGCTAATGCCTGCAATTTTGCCGTTAAAGGCCAGCAGCACCGTAGCGCTGATCCCAATGAGAACCCCTCCGAGGAGGGCGGAAACCCAGTTAAACTCTGCCATAGATTCTTGAAAATACTATTTTCGGACACGCTTCGGACAAGACATCAAGCTTATTGAATCAGTAGTTACGAGATGACAAGCAATACTATTGTATAGCTATTTAGTAATATTTGTCATCTACAAATGCTGCATTGATGATTTGGAATCCGTCATTCATTGATTCCAAGAATAATGCACAATGTAACTCGATAAACTGTAAGAACACCTCTACTTGCCTCAATTCTGGAACTCCCATGGCTAAGTCTCTCAGCGGCGCGGACATTCGTAAAACATTTCTGGACTTCTACGCATCCAAAGGGCACGAAATTCTCCCCAGTGCGTCCTTGGTGCCGGAAGATCCGACCGTGCTGCTGACCATTGCCGGGATGTTGCCGTTTAAACCGATTTTTCTAGGCCAGCGATCGCCCGATTTTCCCCGTGCCACCACGTCGCAAAAGTGTATTCGCACCAACGACATCGAGAACGTGGGGCGCACCGCGCGGCATCACACCTTTTTTGAAATGCTGGGCAACTTTAGCTTTGGAGATTACTTCAAAGAGCAGGCGATCGCCTGGGCGTGGGAGTTATCTACTAAAGTGTTTGGTTTGCCCGAAAATCGGCTCGTGGTGAGCGTGTTCCGCGAGGATGACGAAGCCTTTGCCATCTGGCGGGATCAGGTTGGCGTTCCGGCTCACCGCATCAAGCGCATGGACGAGGCCGATAACTTTTGGGTATCTGGCCCCACGGGGCCCTGTGGCCCTTGCTCGGAGATCTACTACGATTTCCATCCTGAGTTAGGGGACGATGACATTGATCTAGAAGACGACACCCGCTTCATCGAGTTCTACAACCTCGTCTTCATGCAGTACAACCGGGATGCGGAAGGCAATTTGACGCCCCTCCAAGCGCAAAATATTGATACGGGTCTGGGACTGGAACGGATGGCGCAGATCCTCCAGAAGAAACCCAACAACTACGAAACCGACCTGATTTTCCCGATTGTGGAAACGGCGGCGAAGATTGCCGAGATCCACTACGCCAAAGCCGACGAGCAGACCAAGGTTTCCCTAAAGGTGATTGGCGACCATGTGCGTGCCGTGGTTCACATGATTGCCGATGGCATTACGGCCTCTAACCTGGGACGGGGTTATGTGCTGCGGCGTCTGATTCGTCGCGTGGTGCGTCACGGTCGGCTGATCGGCATCGATCGCCCCTTTATTACTGAAGTGGCGGAGTCGGCGATCGCCCTATCCGAATCGGCCTACCCCAACCTGCGCGATCGCGCCGCTGTGATCAAAGCCGAGTTGGAACTGGAGGAATCGCGCTTCCTGGAAACCCTGGATCGAGGTGAGAAGTTGCTGACCGACATTATTAAAAAGTCGAAGGCTAAGGAAATCTCCGGTCAAGATGCGTTCGTTCTTTACGACACCTACGGGTTTCCGTTGGAACTCACCCAGGAAATCGCTGAGGAGCAAGGTCTGACGGTGAACGTCGATGAGTTCGAAGCGGCCATGGCCGAACAGCGGCAGCGCTCCCAGGCCGCCCATGAAACCATTGACCTGACTGTACAGGGATCGCTGGATACGCTGGCAGAACATATTCACGAAACCGAGTTTCTGGGCTACAGCCAAGCCTCCAGTCCGGCAGAGGTGAAGGTGCTGCTGGTGGGCGGTAAGCCCGTGGAAGAGGCCAGCGCGGGTACGGCGGTGCAGATTATTCTCGATCGCACCCCTTTCTATGCTGAATCTGGTGGGCAGATTGGCGATCGCGGCTACCTGTCGGGGGATACCACCCTGGTACGGGTGGAAGACGTGAAGAAAGAAGGGGCAATCTTTGTCCACTTTGGCACGATTGAGCGGGGACGTCTGACGGTGGGCGATCGCGTCTCTGCCCAGATCGACCTCGCCTGTCGTCGGCGTGCCCAGGCTAACCACACGGCGACCCACCTGCTCCAGGCCGCCCTAAAAAAACTGGTGGATGAAAGTATCTCCCAGGCGGGATCATTGGTAGCGTTCGATCGCCTCCGGTTCGATTTCAACTACGCCAAACCCTTGACCCCGGAACAGGTGCAGCAGATCGAAGAACAGGTCAACACCTGGATTGCCGAAGCCCACATGGCACACATTGCCGTCATGCCGATTGCCGAAGCCAAGGCCAAGGGCGCAACCGCGATGTTTGGGGAGAAGTATGGCGATGAGGTGCGGGTGATCGACTTCCCCGGCGTGTCGATGGAGTTGTGCGGCGGCACCCATGTGAGCAACACAGCGGAAATTGGTCTATTCAAAATCGTGTCGGAGTCGGGCGTTGCCGCTGGGATTCGTCGGATTGAAGCTGTTGCAGGGCCATCGGTGCTGGAATACCTGAACGTGCGGGATCAGGTGGTGCGTGAGTTGAGCGATCGCTTTAAGGCCAAGCCGGAGGACATCGTAGACCGGATCACCACCCTCCAAGACGAACTGAAAACCTCCCAAAAACAGTTGGCCGCCCTCAAGTCTGAGCTAGCCGTTGCCAAGAGCGATCGCCTCCTCAGCGACGTTGAAACCGTGGGCGACTTCAAGGTGCTGGTGGCGCAACTGGAGGAGGTGGATGCCGATGCCCTGAAAACCGCCGCTGAACGCTTGCTGCAAATCATGGGCGAAGGTGCAGTTGTTCTGGGATCGGTTCCCGAACCAGACAAGGTGAGCTTGGTGGCGGCTTTTAGTCCGGCGGTGAATAAAAAGGGAGTTCAAGCAGGTAAGTTTATTGGGGCAATCGCCAAGCTTTGCGGTGGCGGCGGCGGTGGTCGTCCGAACCTCGCCCAGGCCGGGGGGCGTGACCCCAAACAGCTTGCGAGTGCCCTTGACCAGGCCAAAAAGCAGTTGCATTCTGAGCTTGACGAAGACAGGAATTAGACTAGGCTGGAAGCTAGGGCAAACGCATAAAAATAGGGCATAGGCTGAAGGCAGTAGAGCAGTTGCTGAGGAAACTACGATGAGCCAGCCCAACGATGGGAGCATTCTGACT
>JACYMB010000024.1 GCA_015272205.1 Synechococcales cyanobacterium T60_A2020_003
GTTGGTTGTTCTGGAGGAAAGCCAAAGGCTTCCGACGACCAATCTCCATCATCTAATGGGGAAGCCGATACAAACGCAGCGGATAGTGCAACTGGAATAGGGCGTTTGGCCGTTTATGCAAACGGCGAAGATTTTGTCCGCCAGGGGTTTACCTCGAAGGATGGCTGGGCTATTACCTTCGATCACGCATACGTTACGTTAGCGGATGTTACTGCCTACCAAACTGAGCCTGCCTACGATCCAGAGGCGAGTGAATCCCTTAAAGCGCAAGAGCAGATCACAGTTGCGGAGTCCAAAACCGTGGATTTAGCCGAGGGAGATGAGCAGGCTAATCCGATTTTGATTGCGGAAGTGGACGCGCCAGAAGGACATTACAATGCTTTGTCGTGGCAGATGGCTGAGGCTAGTGATGGGCCTGCGGCAGGTTCGGTACTGATGCTCGTTGGCACAGCTCAAAAGGAAGGGCAAACCGTTAACTTTACCCTCCAATTGGGCAATGAAGTAACGTACACCTGTGGCGATTTTGTGGGGGATGAGCGGAAGGGAATTTTAAAGGCAGGAAACAGCGCAGATTTAGAAGCAACCTTCCACTTCGACCATATCTTTGGCGACGGCAGTGCTGCGCCTGATGATTCCCTGAATACTGGAGCATTAGGGTTTGAACCATTGGCCGCCCTTGCGAGTGGGGGGGAACTGGTTGTGGATCAGGCAACATTGCAGCAATCTCTTGCCCCTGAAGATTACGCCACCTTAGAGAAGGCTGTGTCTGGTTTCGGTCATGTTGGTGAAGGGCATTGTGGTGCGGATAGCTAACAGGGTTCATTCACCCATGCTTGAGTAAGAGACAAAGTGCCTCGTGATGTAAACAAATGACACTTACGGAATTTCCAGGTTTCGTAGCTTTATAGACCTTGATTTGACTCATTGAGTACTTCATTTAGAGGGCCAAGTTTTTATGGTCAAAAAACTGACGAGATGGCCATCGCCTCTTTGGCTAAGCGTTTTATCGATCGTGATGTTTGGCACGGCGCGCCACGCTTATGCCCATGGCGTGTCCATGTCCTATCAAACGACTGAGGTTATCGAAATCCAGGGAAAATACGATTCTGGAGAGCCGATGGCCGACGCTCAGGTGGCTGTATATGCGCCTGATGATCCCTCGACCCCTTGGCTCACGGGAACAGCAGATGACCAAGGCGTATTTATGTTCAAGCCAGATTTGAGCCAGCCTGGGAACTGGGAGGTTCAGTTTCGGCTGGCTGGCCACGGTGATATTATGACTATTCCTGTGGACGCTGAATCCAATCCTGTCGGCACTCGTGGGAGCACGGGGGGGCTGAATTCGGTGCAAAAGCTAATCGTTTTTGGTGCAATGACCTGGGGGTTTGTCGGAACTGCGCTTTATTTTTCGGGACGAAAGCAGCGGATGCAGAAATCTGCTGATTCTGGTCTACAGTCCACTCCTTCTCAGTTTTAAGTTTTCTAGCAAAGTGTGGGTCTGCGCGTGCATATTCCTGATGGTATTCTCCCGGCAAAGGTTTGTATTGGTGGCTATGCGATCGCTGGTTTAGCGACTTGGTATGCCTTACGTCAGATTCGTCACGATCCGGATCCGACGCAGAGCATTCCCAGGGCCTCCTTGCTAACGGCTGCTTTTTTTATTGCCTCATCGATTAGTATTCCGGTTCCCCCCGCGAGTGTCCATTTGGTTTTGAATGGTCTGCTGGGTGCGTTGCTGGGCTACTATGCGTTTCCTGCAATTCTAGTGGGGCTTTTCTTTCAGGCCGTGATTATTGGTCATGGAGGATTGACGACTTTAGGCGTGAATGCGGTGATGATGGGGATTCCTGCGTTAATTGCCCACCATGTGTTTCAAGGGCGTAGTTATGTCACTCGTTGGTGGAAAGACAGGATTGCGTTGGGCGTTTTTGCGTTTCTGGCTGGAGCGGTTGGCATTGGATTATCGGCGCTCATCTTTTTTGGGTTGGTCGTTACGACGATTCCCGCGACTTTTGATGCCTCTACGGAGCGAGCGGCGGTGTACGGTTTGACCCTCGCCCACATTCCGTTAATGGTGATTGAGGGTACGTTTACCGCGTTCATTGTGCTGTTTCTGAATCGGGTGAAGCCGGAGTTGTTTCCGGCTAAGGAGCATCTTTCATGAGGCTTGAGCTTGATGAGTATGCCGATTTAGATTCTCCCCTCCACCGATGGCATCCCCAATGCAAGCTGATTGGCTTGAGTACATTGATAGGGGCGATCGCCTTTGTCGAAGATATTCGCCTTTTGCCGATCGTCATTAGTCTCACGGCAGTTCTGTACTGGATTTCAGGATTGCCAATGTCCTACTGGGTTTCACGGGTTCATTATCCGGGCTATTTCTTGCTTGGGATTGTGGGGCTTTTGCCCTTTATTTCAGGGGATACGGTGCTGTGGCAGTGGGGGATCATCACGATTCGGCAGGAGGGATGTCTGGCCGTACTGCTGATTTCCTGCCGCTTCCTCGCCATCATTACCTTGAGTTTGCTGCTGTTTGGAACGGCTCCCTTTTTGACAATGGTAAAGGCGATGCGATCGCTCGGCTTACCGAGTGTCTTAACCGATATGCTGCTGTTATCCTATCGATACCTGTACGATATTGCCGACAATTTGGGACAAATGCAGCAATCGATGCGATTAAGAGGGTTCCACAGTGGTTACGCTGTCCAGACAGCGTCTCAGAGGCGATCGCTCCCGTTTGTACCAAATCTCTCGACACTAAAAATCCTGGCTTCTCTGACCGGAACGCTGTTGGTGAGGAGTTATGAACAGTCGGAACGGGTTTATAAAGCGATGCGGTTGCGGGGGTACGGATGTCAGCCTCGGCAAACAGCGTCTTGGAGCCAGACGATGGATCGAGCTAGCTTAATTGCGCTATTCGCTACGATTACGGGTGCAGCAAGCTTAATCCTTGTTCAAGCAATATTGAGGTAATCGCGCGTTTTTGGCAGGTTTCAACTAGGTTTTTACGTGTATGGATTATCCAAATTTCTCAACAGTTTCTCCGCGGGTTGCCACAGAGCCCAGTTTAGAGGTTCAGCTCGCGGCGATCGCGGCTCAGAATGTCAGCTTTTCCTATCCCGATAAGCCTGATACGCTGCAGAATGTTTCGCTTACCATCCAGCCGGGTGAACGGGTTGCCATTATTGGGCCGAATGGAGCCGGAAAGACAACGCTGTTTATGAGTATTTGCGGTGTGTTGAAGCCGCATCAAGGCGAGATTGAGGTGTTTGGGCGATCGATTGCGCTAGGCGAGTTTCGACCGGAAATTGGCTTAGTCTTTCAGAATCCAGATGACCAGTTGTTATCGGCGTCGGTATGGGATGATGTCGCCTTTGCCCCTCAAAATATGGGCTTGGATGAAGCAGCCGTTCACGAACGGGTACGAGAAGCCTTGCATTTGACCGGAACGACGGAGTTAGCCAATCGTGCGCCCCATCACTTATCGGGGGGGGAAAAACGGATGGTGGCGATCGCGGGTGTGATAGCGATGCACCCTCGTGTCGTTATCTATGACGAACCTTCGGCAAACTTGGATCTGAGGGCGCGACGGCGATTAATTAATTTTTTGAAGACTACGACGGAAACACTAGTGATCTCGTCCCACGATCTGGAATTTCTGCTAGAAGTGTGCGATCGCGTGATTTTGATGGATGAAGGGAAAATTGTTGCTGATGGAGAGCCCAAAACAATTATGGGTGATCAGGAGCTTATGGAAGCCCATGGTATGGAAAAACCTCACTCACTCGTGCCCCATCAACAGCCCCACCACGATCGCGATTCCGCTTGAATCCTAACGGTGGGTACGGGCGAGTTTGGCAGACCGAACCCAGCCAATGCCGAGATTCAATGGCGAAACCCGCCTCTACGAATTGATCATTGATTAACCGAATGTGCTGTTAGGACTCGGCAGACTTTGGCTTGAGTAATTTAGCGGGAATGCCGACGGCGGTTTGTCCTGCAGGCACGTCTGAGATCACCACTGCATTCGCGCCGATACAGGCGTCATCGCCAATGGTGACTGCGCCTAGAATTTTTGCGCCTGCCCCAACATTGACCCGCGCCCCCAGTTTCGGTGCATCAAGGGGGCGATCGAGATGCCGATTGCCAAGGGTGACGCCTTGGCGAATAATGCTGTCGTCTCCAATGACACTGTACCCATGGATTACGATCGCCCCTTGGTGTTCAATCACGACACGGCGACCCAGCGTTACCGTATAGGGAAGCTCAATCCCGTAGCCGTTGCGAACTTTGCGATAGAGAGCATTGTAAAGAAACTTGAGGGGGGCTCTGATGATCTTCGGTTGTGCCATGCGCCACACCCCAAATCGATACACGGCAACCGCTCGGAAACCGGGTAGAGTCCAGTCGCGCCCATGAGCTATCCAATCTTCTCGGATTTGTTCCCACAATCCCAATTCAAGCTGAACCCGCGCACCGTCTGCCCAAGATTTGAGTTCAGAGTTGACAGACTTTGATTCCCGGTTAATGGTGTCCGAATTGCTCAAAGCTGACCTCCTTTTACCAGGGCACTATTCATAAAAAAGTCGCTGAGGAGCTGAGGCGGATCGGAATCCGGCTTTCGCTGAATCACACGGCGGACTCTCCAGGTTAAGAAGCCAATCATCCACGCAAGTTCTGTCAGAATGGCATAGAACCAGCCGTAGTTTTTCACATAGTACCGTCGTCTGGATTCAAACCAATAGGTTGGGAGACGCTTGGCCTTCTGCTTAGCATCAGTCACCCCTGTACTTTGTCCCACGAAGTGAACCACTCGACTTTCAGGAACATACCAACACGACCATCCCGCGCGATGAGATGCTAAACAGAAGTCGAGTTCCTCGTAGTACAAGAAATACGCTTCGTCCATTAAGCCAATGTCATCAAACACTGCACGGCGCACCATCATACTCGCCCCTGCCACCCATTCTGTTTCACAGATTTCATCGGAAACGGGGGGCGCGACAATCCATTTCGAGAGAAGCTGGGTCACAATACCAAGGCGTAACCCACCCTCAAACTCGTTAACAATGTTAGGAAAACGAAAGGCAGACCGTTGAGGTGTACCATCCGGATCTTCGAGCCGACTGCCTGCGATGCCCGCTTCAGGGTTAGCGTCCATAAACTCCACAAGCGTGCGGATCGCACCGGGACGAACTACCGTGTCAGGATTGAGGAGGAAAACATAGTCTGGTGGAGTGTCAGACGCTAGCGCTGGACGGATCGCCGCATTATTTCCGAAGGCATAACCCCCGTTAACATCGAGGGGCATGAAGGTAGCCCACTCGTGCCACTGCTCGTTGGCGATCGCCGCTGCAATCTTTTCTGCAGAGCCATCTCCAGAGTGGCTATCGACTACGGTGACACGAATACCGGGCATGGCCTGAACTTCCGGCACGAGCGATCGCAAGCAGTCAATCACCAAGCCCGCAGTACGGTAGTTCACGATGACGACTAGGACAGATTTTTGATGAATCTGAGTTTCGGCAGACATAACTCCTCTGATA
Organism: Synechococcales cyanobacterium T60_A2020_003; assembly: GCA_015272205.1. Classification (NCBI taxonomy): domain Bacteria; kingdom Bacillati; phylum Cyanobacteriota; class Cyanophyceae; order Synechococcales; species Synechococcales cyanobacterium T60_A2020_003. The sequence goes on from JACYMB010000024.1 coordinate 5,547, forward strand.
CCAGTAAACATGGATGGCACGGCAGGCATAAAACAGAAGTTTTAGACTTTTAGATACATGATGAGGGAATGAATTATCTGATAAACACTTTATTTAAGCTGCAAGTTGAACATTCTTCAATTACCTTCAATTATCAGTATTCAGTTATCAGTATTCAGTATAGGAGACGATCCACTGCCCAGGGGCGTCAAGCATGAAATCGCTCGAAACTCCGGGAGCTTTAGAACTTTCACGCCAACTAATGGTCTTTGAACCTTGATAGAGAAGGATGCACAAGTCTTCATCTTAATGAATTTAGGTAGGCTAGCTGCATCCAGTATATCTGTTAACCCTTGAGGGCAGTGCAAAATTTCTAGCTGTATATATTAAGATGCTGTCAAGATTATTCCTCTTGAGGGTGAAAAGTACTAAAAAATCAAGAGGTTTCGTGTGTGAGTAGTAGAAGTACATTGGAGAGCGTCGCTCCATGATCAACTCTTTCGAGTTCTGATTCCAGATTGAATTTTTTCGTGAACAAGAAGATTAATTTTGTAAGGAAAATAAAATTTTCCAGAGCGATGATTCAGTGCTTTATAAGGCAATAGTTTGTCTGTAAATTTAAGAAAAAATATTCCTTTAGTCGGATATCTGCATTGGTTTTTATCTAAGGATTCAAACTCTAGATTGATTTCAAGCGAAGGGTTCGCGGCTTATAAATAGAATATGGATTTTGCCAGTAGAACGATGCTGTTGAGCACGTTAAGTTGATAGAAGAAAAGATGCTGAAAAGCGATTTAACAATGTTCTCTTGTTAATCAGAGCGATGGCGTTCTCGTCGTTGGCGATCGCTCATCTACTTGTGGCGCGGCCTTCTGAAGCTTTGCAATCAGGTCTGGATCGAGTATGTTGAGAAGCTTAGAGATGAGCAGCAAGATTCTGTAGAAACTGTAGGTAATTCTGTTCAAGACTTGTTCGAGTAGGATAGATTTCTACTCACCCTACAGTAAGCTTTGAACGCTCAATTGCTAAATTGAGTCTCCCCGTTTTCAGTATCTTAATGATTTGGATTTCATTTGGAGTTTGTGTCGTTAATAATTGACGGAAGGTATTGACTATGAATTACACCTATAGCGTTCCTACGTGATTTATGAAAAAGATGAGTTGTGAAATGTGCGCCCCGTCGGGGCGCACATTTCACAATCCAAATAGGATTGCTATATGTTCGGTTCAATCGGTTGATGCGTACAGTGTTAGCCGTGGTTGTGTGTGGCGTGATGTTATTTAGCATTGCGATGCCTGCCTATGCAATCGGGAGTTCAAAATCAAAGCCCTATGAAGGAGAAGCCCAGCTCAATGAGGTGCAGCGACGTTCTGAAGATGTGCTAAAGGCGGAACCTCGCTCAATGAATGATCTGAAGGAAACTGCTCAAGGGGGAATCAACGAGATTCAAGGCGCTGCGGACTACGATAAAATGAGTTGGCCTGAAAACTCCCAGGATGCAGAGTCTGTTCCCGACCAGATTAAGCGTGCATTTGACGCCCTGACGGATCGCTAAGCCTAGACGATCACCGCCTGTATGTTCGCAGTGCGGATTAAAACTTCACACGCTTGCATAATGCGATCGCCCTATCTCTCGCCAAGTAGGGCGATGTGCTGTGTGGATCTACATTTTACAAGTTGGAGGGCGTCAGCACACTTTTGTCGTTTTGCGGAAACAAGCAGTTCTGGTACGGAAGTAAGCTATTCCTTCAAACACTTCAGTTTGTAATAAGTGTATTTCGTAACGGATTCCTCGACATACACTCATAACAGTAATCATCGAACTCCAAAATTCCAATAGGTTCTAAACGGTTACGGTAATCAGCAAAGCTGGGTATCTCGTCCTGACTAGGTGCAAGTTTTACTGAATACCCATTAAGCAGGAATTGGTGTCGGACGCATCGTGTGAGGGGAGTTATAGAAGCTATGGTTCAGCCCAGCCTACCCGTAATGTCGAGTTTGCTGTTGGCTACAGTGGGCGCACCCGCTGTATCGGCTGTAGAACTGCCAGCAGAACCCATACCCCAGGCGGAGTCGCCATCCGTGGGTGCATTGCTGGAGTTTTCGGTTTCCCAGTCTGCCAATCCGATGGACGATCGCTTTCTGCAAGACATTCCGGTTCCCCCTCCCCCTGATGCTCCACCGGTGCTTTCCCCTGAAGTTGAATCAGAGTCCTCCTTGGATGCTCCGGATATGGAAGAGCTATCACCCCCTGAGCCTGATACGGATGCCGAGCCTCGGTTTTCGGTGCAAACGATCGAGGTTGTGGGTAGTACCGTATTTGATTCCGAGGATTTTGCACCTATCATTCAGCCTCTAGAGAACCGTGAAATTGGGTTGGCCGACCTTCAAGCCGCCACGGATGCGATTACGCAACTGTATCTAGACGAAGGCTATCTCACGTCGAGAGCGCTGCTTGTGGATCAGGAGATTACCAATGGCGTTGTTCAAATCCAGGTGATTGAAGGGAGCCTGTCAGATATTGAAATTTCAGGATTGCAGCGGTTGAATGAACGCTATGTGCGCGATCGCATTCAGCTTGGTGCGGGTGTTCCTTTAAAGACTCAAGATTTGGAAGAGCAATTGCGGCTACTGCGATTTGATCCGCTGTTTAAAACCGTAGAAGCGAGTCTGCGTCCATCGGGCACGGTGGGGCAAAGTATTTTGGTGGTTCGGGTTACGGAAGCTGACTCTTGGTTGGGGAGTTTTAGTGTAGATAACTATTCCCCTCCCAGCGTGGGATCGGAACGGATGAATGTGAGTCTTGGCTATCGCAATTTGACTGGATTAGGGGATGAAGTCAACGCCACCTATCGACGTACGACGACCGGAGGTGCAGAAATTGTTGAATTTGCCTATCAAGTGCCGCTAAACCCGATGGATGGCACCTTACAAATTCAAGCAATTTGGGACTGGAACGATATCACCGATGATGAGTTCGCTGATTTTGACATTTCCGGTTCGTCGGAGATCTATGAGATCAGCTTCCGGCAACCGCTCATTCGTCGGGTCGAGGAGGAGTTTGCGCTATCGTTGGGGCTGAGTTACAAAGACGGGCAAACGTTTTTGTTTGACTTACCGACGCCGTTCGGCATTGGCCCTGACGAGAATGGGGTGAGTCGGGTGACAGCTCTGCGCTTTGGGCAGGACTACGTCCACCGCGATCCGTATGGGGCATGGGCCGTGCGATCGCTCTTTAGTTTCGGTATTGACGTATTTGATCCAACGATTAACGAACCGCCCGTACCCGACGGTCTGTTCGTTAGCTGGTTGTTTCAAGGGCAGCGGGTGCAGCGTCTAGGGGAGGATCATTTGCTGATCGCGCTGCTCGATTTGCAACTGACCCCTAACAGTCTGCTGCCGTCTGAACAATTCGTGATTGGGGGAGGACAGTCGGTGCGGGGATACACCCAGAATGCGAGATCTGGGGACAATGGGTTTCGCTTCACCCTAGAGGATCGGATCACTCTAGCGTGAGATGCGTCGGCCAATCCGATTTTCCAGCTCGCTCCTTTCCTAGACGCGGGTGCGGTCTGGAATCATCCTTACCGGATCAGACGTTCTTAGCTAGCGTTGGCCTTGGAGCCTTGTGGGAGCCAATGCCTGGGTTAAATCTGCGTTTGGATTATGCTATTCCCTTTGTAAACTTGGATGATCGGGGCAATAATGCCCAGGATGAGGGCTTTTACTTCAGCGTGGGCTATCAGTTTTAGTTGTTTTTGCTCCGCTTGCTCCGTTGTTCTAACCGAAAGAACCACACCATTAGGGCGATAACGCCTAGCTGCAGGGCAAAGTTAGGCAGCGTTGCTGGATCTCCTCGACCAGCGACGAGTTGGCTTAGAAAAATGACCGCGCCAATCGCACCCGATGCTGCACAGGCAAAATAGACGAAAATGCGCAGACCTCGATAGGGGGCTTTCACTTCCGCCATGAGGCGATCGCGCTCTTCTGGGGTGAGCGATCGCGGTGAGATAGGGTTGCGAAACGGTTGCTTTGGATCTGGCTTAGACATCAGTTGCTTGTAGGCTTCCACGGTGTAGCGTTAGAGATTCATTCCCTCTACCTCTTGTAGCCTAACAGAATCAGAACATGCAGATGAGGCACCCGATGCAAGACTCTTTACCAAAATCCCCGTCGTCCACTGGGATGAATGGTGGCCCAATTGGTGCGTGCAGTAGCAAGCTGTTCCTCGGAAATCTTGGCTCCGGTGAGATCGGCTCCACAGAGATTTGCGCCCCGTAAATTTGCATTGCTGAGATAGGCATAGCTCAGGTCTGCGCCTCGTAAATTCGCATTACCCAAGTCGGCATGACTTAGATACGCCCTCGCTAAATTGGCGTTTTTCAAGACGGCTTCATTCAAATTAGCCCGCCCAAAATCAGCGTTAAAGAGGTTGGCACCTTGGAGATTGACTTTACAGAGCTTGGATTGATGGAAGCTCGCCCCTGACAAATTGGCGCGGGACAAATTCAACATGCCCAGGTTATGCAGTGTGAAGTCTCTGCGCCCTTTCGCATAGGCGTCTAGGATTTCCTTGGCATCCATACGCGCCAAAATTTTAGAGGCGGGTTGCTCACTGGAATTGCTGCGGGCTGCTCCCCCCGTACGATGGGGGGTATTACCACTGGATGAATTGGAGTCGAGGGAGGTTCGAGCGATCCCAGGTGTACGACGATTCCCCCCGGTTTGGATGTTGGTGGTATCGCCTCCTTGGCGGGCAATCTGGCGGGCACGAATTGCGGCGGCCATGCGTGCGGATGGGGAGGTGGATAGCGATGTGTGATCGCCTGCAGGATCTGCTGAGGGCGATCGCCCCGATTTTGCGACAGTATTTGGCCCAGACGACTTGCCCGCCGTTGTCACCATGCTTTGGGCAAGGCTATCCAGGTAGGGTTCCAGATCCAATGCGCGCAGAACGTCATTGGGGGATTGGTAGCGGTGGCGCACTGAGACTTCCAACATTTTTTGGAGAACGCCCGCAAAATGTTCGCTCACATGGACATGCTCTCTCCAAAGTAATTCCCCCGTCATGGAGTCATAGTTCATATCCTTGGGTGATTTCCCAGAAAGGAGATAAATGCAGGTGACCCCAAGCGCGTAAATATCGCTGGCATAAACCGGACGCATCGCCATTTGCTCTGGAGGGGCATACCCCGGTGTCCCGATGGCATAGGAGGTGAGTGCCGTTTGCTCCGATGCCCCCATCCTTTCTGGGCTAACCTGATCCTTAACGGCTCCGAAATCAATCAAAACTAACTTTTTGTCTTCGGCGCGGCGAATCAAGTTTGCAGGCTTGATGTCGCGATGGATCACCTGCTGGCTGTGGATATACTGCAACATTGGCAGGATTTCGCTCAGGAATTGTTTAACCCCGCTTTCGCTGAATGGGCCAGAATCGCGTACTTCCTGCTGTAGGGTTGATCCGCTAATATATTCTTGAACGAGATAAAATTCCTGATTTGCTTCAAAGTAGTCCAGTAGGCGAGGTACTTGAGGGTGATTCCCAATTTTGCCAAGGGTTTTAGCTTCGCGCTTGAAGAGATCGCGAGCCATTTGCATCACATGGGCTGAATGGGCGGCTGGCCGCAACTGCTTAATCACGCAGAAAGGACTGCCCGGTAGTGATTCGTCTTTGGCGAGAAATGTTGCGCCAAAACCTCCTTGCCCCAAGAGCTGTACCACGCGATAGCGATCTTTGAGCAGCAATTTGGAGCCACAAGCTTGACAAATCTCTGTGTGGGCTAAATTGTCAGGATTTGGGCAGGATGGGTTCAAGCAGTAGCTCATTCGACATCACTCATTCTTGTCGATCGCGGTGGCAATGCTTAGGAAAGGTCGTCGAAGCAGAGCACTTAATTACGTTCTATCTACCATTATTTCCTGAAATCCAGAAGCACTAACCGCTATTCCTACAGAGAATCGGATAAAGATTTCCTAAGGAAATGACAGTGTGGATTGAAATCCCGGTAAACACTGACACTAATGCTTCAGACTCAAGGTTAACCGTATGGAATTAAGCCTCTGCTTCGAAAGGACGATAGCGGTGTAACCCTTAGCTAGAGACACAGGTGGTTGTTAACGACTCTAGATCTGCTCTTCGTAATATGCGAACCATAAGGTTTTGTCCCTACTTCAACATTGTCTGACCGCATCTTCCGAAGATGCGCTATGGGCAGATGCCCATCATACTAGCAACACTTGAGGTTTGAATCTGCGATGGCTGCCATTGCGGGCTTAACTTGGGCCATCCTACATGAGTAGTGACGACGGGGTTAGGCAGAGCCTTGGGTGGACTGGGGTTTGGTGTCACGCCTCAAGAGGGAGTGCCGTGCGGCAATGGGGACATCGAGACTTATAGTCAGCAGGACTCGAAGAATCTGCTGTGACCAGCCCCTACGGTATTGCTATCTCTATCATGCCCAAAGTTTGGAGGTTATTAACAGATCGACGCGTTCACGTTTCGGGAAACGTATGCATATTTGCGGTGGTGATGAATACCAGTAGAATGCTGAAAATGCAGTGATCTCTGGTAAGAACTATGCCTCACGCGGCAATTGTTGGGTTAGGGAAGTCGGGAATTGGGGCGGCACGGCTGTTGAAGGTGCAGGGCTGGGACGTGTGGATTAGCGATCGCACCACCTCTCCATTTTTGGAACACCTTCAGACGAAACTTGAAGCTGAAGGGATTCCAGTCCGCTTGGGGCATACGATCCAACCTGATCCTGCTGAGCTTGATCGACTGGTGGTTAGTCCAGGGGTGCCGTGGGACTTGGAACCGATTGAGAAAGCGCGATCGCTCGGCATTGAAACCCTGGGCGAAATGGAATTGGCATGGCGATCGCTCCAGTCCTGGCCGTGGGTGGGCATTACGGGCACGAACGGCAAAACGACGACTACAGCGCTGGTTGCGGCGATGTTTCAGGCGGCGGGCTTGAATGCACCCTCCTGCGGCAATATTGGAAACGCGGCGACGGAGTTGGCCTATCAGGTTGTGACTCAGGGGGGACGCCCGTTGGATTGGGTGATTGCCGAGGTTAGCAGCTACCAGATTGAGTCGTCGGATACCTTAGCGCCTGAGATTGGCATTTGGACGACGTTTACCCCGGATCACCTCAGTCGTCACTACACGCTGGATAACTACTACGCGATTAAGGCAAGTCTCCTGGGGCGATCGCGCTATCAAGTCTTTAACGGTGACGATCCGTACCTGCGTGCTCATGCGCCGACCCAATTTGCGGATGCCTGCTGGACGAGCGTGCAGGGGAAAGAATATCTGGTGGCGAATCCAGACCGGGGCACCTACCTGGATAATGGCTGGGTCTTCCACGGACAAACACCGATTGTGCAAGCGGCAGATCTGCGAATGGTGGGCCGTCATAACCAGCAAAATTTGCTGATGGCGGCGGCGGCGGCGTGTTTGGCGGGGATTGACCCAGAGGCGATCGCCCAAGCCGTTCGCACCTTTCCCGGTGTTCCCCATCGGTTGGAACACATTTGCACCTGGCGGGGAATTGACTTCATCAACGATAGCAAGGCCACCAATTACGATGCGGCAGAGGTAGGACTAGCGGCGGTTGCGGCTCCGGCGATCCTGATTGCCGGGGGTGATCCGAAAGCGGGGGATGATGAAGGCTGGATGCGCCAAATTCACGCTAAGGCCGCAGCGGTGCTTCTGATTGGGGATGCCGCGCCTGCGTTTGCACAACGACTGGCGGAAACGGGCTACACCAACACTGAGATCGTCGAAACGATGGATCGGGCGGTGCGACGGGCGGCGGAACTGGCTCCGCAGGTGGGCGCACGGGTAGTGCTGCTGTCGCCTGCTTGTGCCAGTTTTGATCAGTACAGGAGCTTTGAGCAGCGGGGCGACCATTTCCGCCAGCTTTGCTTGGAGCAATTTCAGGATTAGGACAGAGGGGCAGCGCTTGAGAAATCGGTATTCTGTAGATAGGGTTTCCCACCTCGATTAACTCAGCGAATCATCTAGGAGAAAGACGCATGGTGCAACTCAGCGATCGCCCCACCCAGGAGTCGATTCAAGATTTGATTGGTCAGCAGCGAGCCTTTTTCCGCACGGGGAAAACCAAGGATGTGGAATTTCGGATGCAGCAACTCCAGACCTTGCGGCAAGCCATTCTTGATGCCCAAGATGCAGTAATGGCAGCGCTACACGCTGATTTGCGGAAACCGGAGTTTGAAACCTACGCCACCGAAATTGGGGTGATTCGCGAGATTGATCATGTTCTAAAGCACCTCAAATCGTGGGTAAAGCCGCGTAAGGTTGCCTCGCCCATCGATCAGTTTCCGGCAACGGCTAAAGTTCATGCGGAACCGCTGGGTGTAGTGTTGATTATTGGCCCCTGGAACTACCCATTTCAGCTTGCTCTGTCTCCGCTTGTGGGGGCGATCGCCGCTGGTAACTGCGCGATTTTGAAGCCCTCCGAACTGGCTCCGGCGACCTCGCGAGTCATTGCAGACCTAGCGCAAAAAATTTTCGATCCGGCCTACATTTCTGTGGTTGAAGGTGGGGTGGAAACGAGTCAAGCTCTACTGGCTGAAAAGTTTGATCACATCTTCTTCACTGGCGGAACGGCGATCGGCAAGGTGATCATGAAAGCAGCAGCAGAGCATCTAACCCCGGTGACGCTGGAACTGGGTGGCAAAAGTCCCTGTATTGTTGATCGCGATACGTCGATTCCGGAAACGGCGCGACGGATTGCCTGGGGCAAATTTATCAACACGGGGCAAACCTGCATTGCACCGGACTACCTCTTGGTCGATCGCCAGATTAAGTCCGAACTATTAGACGCGATCAAAGCACAAATCCGGGAGTTCTACGGAGATGATCCGTCGCAGAGTCCCGACTATGGCCGGATTATTAGCGATAAGCACTTTGCCCGATTGGAACGGTTCCTCCAGGATGGCACGGTGATTTGTGGTGGACAAACCAACGCAGGCGATCGCTACATTGCACCGACCATTCTTGATAACGTTTCCCCGAATGCTCCCGTTATGCAGGACGAAATCTTTGGCCCCATCCTGCCCGTGCTGGAGTACGACACCCTGGATGACGCGATCGCCTTTGTGTGCGATCGCCCCAAACCCCTAGCGCTATACATTTTCTCCCGCAATAAAGAGGTTCAGCAAAAAGTCCTGTCGGAAACCTCATCGGGTAACGCCTGCGTCAACGACACGATCATGCAAGTTGGCGTTTCGGAACTTCCCTTTGGCGGCGTGGGCGACAGCGGCATTGGCAGCTACCACGGCAAAGCCAGCTTCGACACCTTCTCCCATCCAAAAAGTGTGCTGTATAAGTCTTTCTGGCTGGATTTGAAGTGGCGTTATGCGCCCTATGCGGCCAATTTGAAGTTGATGAAGAAGTTTATTGGCGGGTGAAGAGGGGAAGGAGAGAGGCGCTGAACACGACCTTTTTAAGTGGGTCGTTTTTTAGGGGTGCGGCGCATATGTAGCCACAGTGAGATTCCGGTAAATAGAAGTACACAGAGGCCGAGAGCGTTTAGAAACGGATAAATGACTTCATTTAGGAGACCAAAGTGGCCTTTATGCAAATCTAACAACCATTCAAACGCGTCCCCTTTGCCAACTAAATCAACAATTTGGTAAATCGTGCCTGTAATTGCCGTTAGCAGCAAGGGCAACAGCATAATTGGGGCGAGAGCCCGGTGTAGATGGCGAATGTTCTGAAAATACTGATTGCGCTTTTTAGTGGATGTCATGGAAAAACGCCCAGATTGAGTCGAGATAGGGCAGGGATGCTAAGTAGTCCTAGAATCATTAATGAGTTAGGTAGGAACCTCATGTTCTTGCCCTGAGGACTTTTCAGGTGATTCTGTAGTGGGTTCATGAACGACATATATTGAGCAAGGTGCATGGTGAAGCGTATAGTTACTCACACTGCCCAGGAAAAATTCTGCGAGTCGTGAACGCCCTCGTCGTCCCAACACAATCAGATCAGGATTCCATGCATAGGCAAAGTCGTTAATTGCCTGTTCTGGATCTCCAAAACAATGAGCGCACTCTGTTCTCACTCCTACGCCGGCAGCTTTCTGTACGAGTGATCCAAATAAATCAGGCTCAAATTCCTCAAAATGACCTAAATAACAATAGGGATCAACTTCATCTTCGCCCTGGAAATAGGGTTCTATTGTTTTGAGATAGGCGGGAGGTTCTTCAAGGGTTTCGTCTGGATCTATAACATGAATTAACCCTAAGCAAGCCTGGGTAGCTTTTGCCAGCATTAACGCTTGATCAAAAATGTACTGACTCGATTCTGAGTCAGGAATAGCAACTAAGATTTTGGGAAGCATTTTTTACTCGGAATTATTGTAGAAAACAGCTAAATTTAATAGTCTTGAAGCCTGCTAATAGCTGAAGAAATAATGTAGATATTGAACTTTGATGCAGTTGTCTGAACAATCGACCAATTGAAACTGAACTGTGACGTACTCCCGACACCGATGCAAACATACGGTGCGGGCTTCTCCCACCGGAA
>JACYMB010000025.1 GCA_015272205.1 Synechococcales cyanobacterium T60_A2020_003
TTTTCAGTTCAACGGCGGTTGGATCGATGATCCGAAGAAACTTCGGTGCGAGGTTCTTCGTTGCTGTGATGTAGTCATCTGAAAGCCCCGGAGAGATGTAGCCTAACGGCAATGGCTTTGATGCCCACGCCTTCTGAGCCTCTTCTGAGGGCACATCTAGGGCTAACACCGCACTGCCCCCATAGCGATCGCCCAGTTTGACAAGCTCATTCTGAAGCTTTACCTCGTTGACATCTTGATCCCCCCGAATGCTGACCAAAACTAGCACCACCTGACCGTTATCGTAGGCGACTCGATAGAGAACGTTTTTCACAATTTGGGTGGGGGAACATTTCAAAAACTTGCACAGGCTCTCAATCGTGGCTGTGTTTGGCGTTTCCAGTTTCTCAAATGCGGTGAAGGGTGACGGTACTGCATCAGGAGGTTGGGAAACGGCCTTTTCGACGTTGGCAGAATACTGTCCATCTTCGGTATAGAGAACTTCGTCTTCACCCGCATCGGCAAGGATCATGAACTCTTGGGAACCGGAACCGCCGATCGCTCCGGAGTCCGCATCTACGGCGCGGAATTCCAGTCCACAGCGCTTCAAAATGCGGTAGTAGGCATCATGCATGAGCCGATAGCTGCGATCCAGCCCTTCATAATCTGCATCAAACGAGTAGGCGTCTTTCATGATGAACTCCCGCCCACGCATGAGACCAAAGCGAGGCCGGATCTCATCCCGAAACTTGGTTTGAATCTGGTACAGGTTGACCGGAAGCTGGCGGTAGGAACGGATCATATCGCGGGCAACCACCGTGACGACTTCTTCATGGGTTGGCCCTAGTCCCAATTCCCGATCCTGGCGATCGCGCAGAGCAAACATAATCCCTTCGGCTTGAGTGTAGGTGTCCCAGCGTCCGGACTCGCGCCATAACTCCGCAGGCTGAAGCTGGGTTAGCAAACATTCCTGTGCTCCGGTCGCGTCCATCTCTTCACGGACAATGTTGGACACTTTCTTGAGCACGCGCCACATCAATGGAAGGTAGGTGTAGACGCCGCTGCCCACCCGACGGATGTATCCGGCGCGTAATAAAAGCTTGTGACTGGGAATTTCCGCCTCCGCTGGATCTTCCCGCAAGGTCACAAAAAGCATCTGAGACAGCCGCATTATTATCAACCCCTTTTTCCACTGAAGGTTCGATACTTCAGTCTAGACTATTCCTGGGTGTCTAGGTTGACCGGAATGGGCATTCTCGAAGCGTTTCCTAATATTGCCAAACAACATGCCGTGCATCTAATTTCTTGAGATGCTACTGAACGCTATATTCAGAAAGTGTTTAAAGAATGCTCAGTGTACATAAGGATGTGGTATTCCTTACTTCTATAACCAACCGCGTTTAGCATTACGTAGGTCTACCAACCTTGAGGGTATGGGGTGCAGGTTGAAATCCTTAGAGTTGATAAAGCAAGAGATATCAGGGTGAAGTCGTGCTGACGGTTTGGTATGGGTTAAGTTATGAATTCTGCTTCTAGGTATAAAGCCTAGTTCCAGAGATACGTTGGTTTTTGCGGCACGTCTTTGAGAGATTGTCGTTATTTATTCATTAACTTGACAGCAGGAAATATAAGTTGCCCTAGACCGCGTTTTCAGGTTCTTGAAAGGGTCACGTTTATAGGAGAGGGGGTATTTCTGCAGATAGAACAGGGGATGAATCCCTTTTGGTTACTATTTCCTACCCAGTTCTGTTCAGTAATAGGCTGGTTGTATGGTGAATCTATGCTTTGGAGGCCCTGCCTGTCGTCCATCGATAACTCTCTAGTCTTCGCAGGCAAGGCTAAGCAAGCACCATCCTTGAAGGATGATAGATACGCCCAGACCCTCTGTATGATGGATGCCGTTCAATGCTTGGCACTATAGCAACACGGATCGAAATACGACACCGCCTAGAGATAATTTGGACAAAGATCGTGTCTGTTTATACTCGATCTGGACGTTGCAACCGTAGATAAAAAAAGAATATTATTTCCTAGACAGAATTTGAAAAGATTGCTGGGTCAATGTTAGACAGCCTAAAGTCATTTGTCCGGTATATGGACGTATACGGAATTTAGATATGAATAAAAGCTTCATTCTCGCGGAGAGTTCAAGGATGGCGTGGAAATAAGAAGTATGGGGAGACGGACGAGTAGGAGGTGCATTAAGTAGGTCGATTAAATAAAGATTTCCGAAGATGACAACCGCGATGAGGTGCCCTTGAGGAGTTAATGGAGTCAAGCCCTAAAGATCCTAGCTACACAAGATTAACCCATGTAACGCTGAGGCGCGATCGCCGCAGGAATGTAACCACAAAGTCCTGAGGAGCAAGTTTGTGAACGTGGCAAACGCCAACCATCCAATCCAAGATAGTTTTAATGGCAACGGAGCAGCACCCTCTAACGGAGCAGCACCCTCTGCTGAAAACTATCCACCTCAGATCATTCAGTCCTCTAATCCTCAGTTCCAGTCTGGTAAAGGGTCTGGGAACGGTGTGTCGGCATCTGGATTACAGGGAGAACGAATGCGGCGATCGCAGCGAGATGTGGCGGGTGCTCAGCAAGCACTCTACAAGTTCCTGCTTGAGATTGTTAAAAACTGGGATCCTGACGATGTGATCAATGAGTTTCGCCACCTATTTATTGAACACGTCAACGCCAGCAGCGAAGGAATTATTCCAGCCCTGTACGAGATCGTTTTCTCAAACAATGAGCAAGAGTTCTTCAATACCCTCAAGCGCTCATGCTACATCTTGATCAACAACTGGGAGATTAGCCGTCACCACGATCATATTCAGCAGCTCGTGCGGCTTTTCCATGATCCGATTCTGGAACGTCCGACGCTTTCCCCAACCCTCAAGCGATTGCGCGGATGGATTCATACGTTTGCTCAGAGTTCGGACTTTCAGGAACTTGAACTCTTTGCCAGTCGCTACGACGATAAAGGAGACTGGAGTCAGCGGTATGTGTCTTACCTGCTGGTGCCGCAATACGTAAACATCCAAAACCCTGTTGAACAGCGAGAAGCGGCTAAAACCCTCTCTCGTAAGCTGAAAGAGCAGTTCAAATACGAACTAGCCATGTACACGGCCTCAGCGGACAGCACTGCTGTATCCCATCCTACTCGTCAAGCGCGATCCAATCCGACCTATCTCGGTGATGATGCGCTGCGGATGATCAAACTGATCGTGGTACGACGGGGCAAGGTTAGCTACCAGAGCTTAGCACGGGTGTTTCTCCAGCAAACTAACGATTTGCCGTACAAGACATTCAAGAAATCATTACTGAATTACCTGGTACATTCCGTTGGGCAGCCTGGCCTTGTGAGCATCCTGCGCCAAACCTTAGCTGCGCATTTGGAAACTCTTTACGAGAGCTACAACGACAAAATAATAGATGAGGCTCTGCGGCTACGTACCTGTAACCGAATAATCGAGTTTCTAACGACTGAGAATCGAGAGGAGCCGTCCAACCTCTTTGCGCTGCTGCTTTCAGAAGGAACACCCCTGACGTTGGTTGTGATTCTGCTGAAGCTGATTCTCATTTCACGCTATTCCAAAACCCATTTAGAAACCCGGATTGCCGACCTGATTCAGTACTACAGCACCTATCCCGAAGAGGATTGTGATTGGGTGATCAACTTCCTGGAGATTTTCCGCATTACGATGACGATCCATGCAGAAAACGTGGAGTACAACCTCGTCAGTGTCTTACTGGATGTCCAGATTGACGATGCAAAGAATCTCAGCGACTTGGACAAATGCCGAATTTTTTCGCAACTCCGTCATAGAACTGCGGTTGGCGATATGGCAGAAGCAGAAATCGTAGAGCATCTGCTGGAATTAAGCGCTGATTCCGAAATTATTGATTCAGACGGTTAGAATCGAGCTATGGTGAGGATGGACAACCGAGTGGCATCGAGGTGATGAGTAGCTACGAAGCACAATCCAATCGGGAATGGTGGGCACAGCGCTGGGTGGATGTCTTGGAGTCCTTCGGGTGGATTCGTCGTCTGGAGCGTGCTCGGAACTATGCCCGTGAAGGTAATGTAGTGAAGTTAGTCTTCAAGGGTGCAAAGGTAAAAGCGTTGGTGCAAGGTACGGCACCGGAACCCTATGATGTCTCTCTATCCTTGGATGTCTTCGATGATGAGCAGTGGCAGTACGTGATTGAGTCTATTGCTGAACGTGCTATTTTTTCTGCAAAACTGCTCGCAGGCGAAATGCCTCAAGATATTGAGCAGGTGTTCACCTCCAATGGTCTTAGCCTATTCCCCCTAACCAAATTTGACATTCACAGTCGTTGTTCCTGTCCGGATAAGGCGAATCCCTGTAAACATATCGGTGCGGTCTATTACATCCTGGGCGATCGCTTCAGTGAAGATCCTTTTGTGCTGTTCCAGCTTCGAGGCCGCACCAAAACCCAGATTATTAACGACTTGCGGCGTTTGCGTACCGAGGCTGGACACCCCACCGTAGATACTGGTACGAATGAGGGCCAACAATCGCAGGCTGAACTATTATCCGACGCCGATACTCCAGCCCTAGAGGAGAGCCGAGGGCAAGTCCCTCCGTTTTGGCACTACGACGAGCCGTTGGAGTCATCTCTGGTGGTGATTACGCCACCCGCCAACTCAGAAACGCTTTTGGACATGCTGGGGCCAATTCCGTTGAAGGTTGCGGCGAGTAACCTGGTTTCTGGCGCGACCCAAGCGGTGATGGAAGACTTGCGGGCTATCTATACCCACGTTAGCCAGCAAGCGGTGGTGCAAGGCATGATGGCCGGAAGTGAGTCAGGGAATGGGAATGAGAGCTAGATCGTAGAAGAGGAGACGGTTGTGAGTGATCCCCGTGTGTTGTGTCTGGGTGAAGTGCTGTTTGATCGCATTGCCGATCAACCCGGTCTGGATGTGGATCAGGTGCAATCATGGACGGACTATCCGGGAGGTGCCCCTGCAAATGTGGCTACAGCGCTGACCAAGCTGGGAACATCGGCAGCGTTTATCGGCTGTGTGGGAGAAGACCGCCCCGGAGAGGAATTGGTCGAGCTTTTGCAAACCATTGGTGTCAATACCTCCGGTGTGCAACGTCATGCTACGGCACCAACCCGCATTGTGTATGTGGTTCGTGATGAAACGGGCGATCGCCGTTTTGCGGGGTTTGGCGATCGCACCACCGATGAATTTGCCGATACCCAACTACAGGCATTGCTGATTCCGCAAGCTTTATTTGCTGCCGCTGACTACTTGGTGTTGGGAACCTTGGAGATGGCGTATCCGTTAACGCGGCAGGCCATTGAGCGATCGCTGGAGTATGCTGAAAACCATTTCGTGAAGCTGATTCTAGATGTGAACTGGCGACCCATGTTTTGGTCAAATCCCGATGAGGCCAAGCCAATTATTCATGACCTGATCAAACGCTCCGATTTCCTGAAACTCACGGATGAGGAAGCCGAGTGGCTGTTTGACACGGCTGATCCAGGGGCGATCGCCCATCGGGTTGGGGGCTTAGAAGGGGTTTTAGTAACGGCAGGGGAAAAGGGCTGTGCCTATCGTCTCAACGAACATGAAGGTCGGATGCCCGCCTTTGTAATGGACGTGGCCGATACCACGGGAGCAGGCGACAGCTTTTTAGCCGGATTTTTGCATCAGCTTTGTAAGCATGGGTTAGCCGGACTTCAGGATGCAGAATTAGCACGGCAGATGGTGACCTATGCCAGCGCGGTCGGGGCACTGACGACTACACGGGCCGGGGCGATCGCGGCTCAGCCGAAACCTGCGGAAGTTCAAGCTTTCTTATATTTACAGCAAAGTGAGAGCTGACGATGCCTGTCGAGATTGAGCGGAAGTTTTTGGTGGAGGGCGATGAGTGGCGATCGCTCGGTTCTGGAGAACTGTACCGTCAGGGCTATCTCGTCACCGAACCGGATCGGACAGTAAGGGTGCGGGTGGTGGGCGATCGTGCCTATCTCACCATCAAAGGCATCAGCACCGGAGTGTCACGCCTGGAGTATGAATACGAAATTCCCCTGGCGGATGCTGAAACCCTGCTAGATACGCTCTGTATGCGTCCACTCATTGAAAAAACACGCTATAGGATTCCCATTGGAGATCTCGTTTGGGAAGTGGATGAGTTTGCAGGCGAAAATGCGGGGTTGGTTTTGGCAGAAGTTGAACTGACGGACGAAGTCCAAACGGTCACTCTACCCGATTGGATTGGGCTAGAGGTATCCGACGATCCTCGCTACTTCAACTCGTATCTGAGCCAAACCCCGTATTCTACCTGGGGGGCACGTCCATGATTCTGACTGCTGCTCTGAAGGAATGGGCGATCGCGGTGGATGCCCTCAGCCAAGGCAAAACGATTCTTCTCCTCCGCAAGGGAGGAATCCGCGAGACGGGGGGCACGTTCACCGTTCCCTATCGTCAAGTCTGGCTATATCCCACCTACGAACACCAAAAGCCCCATTTGCTCAAGCCTGAGTATGGCGATCGCGTGTCTGAAGTTCCCTCCGGTTGGCATCCGGAAACAGTCGCGATCCAGTCCTGGGCGGAGATTACCCATACGCTTCCGGTGCAGGAATCTGGTGCTGTCGAGAAACTGCTGCCTTTTCATGTGTGGAATGAGCAGTTTGTAACGGAACGGTTGAACTGGAAACCGAAAACGCCCTTGTATCTGCTGCTGTTGCGGGTGTATCGCTTACCGGAACCCGTTCAGATTCCCTATCGTGATGCTTATGGAGGCTGCCGATCGTGGATTGAGTTGGAGACAGAATTAGAGACTGAAGGGGCGATCGCCCTTCTCTCAGATCAGGAGTATGAAGCGCAGGTGCAAGAAATTCTAGAGTGCGGGAAATAGGGCTAAATTGTGGCTTTTGAAGGCGATCGCCCCTCCAGTTGAGATTGTGCTTAAAATCGCGTTACATTTTGGATACTTGTATGTGACGCAACCACGGTAATTTCCTGAACTCATGACCTCGACGCCTATCACCACTGTGCCGCTAAGCTGGACAGAACTCGAAGCTTTAACCGATTACGCCATCGACACGGTAAACGGCCCCACCAACGCCCAGGCTCGCCTCCGCCTCTTTGGTCATTCCGAGGCCGATGTCCGAGTCACCCTCTACCGCGATCACCACGCCTGGTGTCCCTATTGCCAAAAAGTCTGGCTGTGGCTAGAGGAAAAACAAATTCCCTACCGCATCGAGAAAGTCACCATGTTCTGCTACGGGGAAAAGGAGCGGTGGTATAAGCGGAAAGTGCCATCGGGAATGCTCCCTGCCCTCGAACTGGATGGTCGCCTGATTACCGAAAGCGATGATATTCTGACCGCCCTGGAACGTGCCTTTGGGCCATTGACTCAAAGTATTGATGCTCCGAACGTGATTCCCCTGCGACGGTTAGAACGTCTCTTATTCCGGGCATGGTGTAGCTGGCTATGCTACCCGACGCGATCGCCCCGTGAGGATCACTACAATCGTGAGCAGTTTATCAACGTCATGAACCAGGTGGAAACGGCGCTCGCCTCCACGCCAGGGTCTTATTTCTTGGACGAATTCGGCATTGTGGATGTGGTGTTTACGCCCTACGTGGAGCGCATGAATGCCAGCCTGTATTACTACAAAGGCTATTCCATGCGGGAGGAGAATCCGCGTTTCTCGGACTGGTGTGATGCCATGGAAACTCGCTCCACCTATCGCGGCACCCAGAGCGATTTTCATACCCATGCCCACGATCTGCCCCCGCAGATGGGCGGCTGCTATGCGAACAGCGATCCACAAACACAAGTCAATCAAACGCGAGTCGATCAGGGGCCGTGGTTCGGCTTGCCCGATGTGAAATATCCCGAACCGGAAACCTCCCGTGCAGAAGCGCTCCATCGAGTGCTGAAGCATCGTGCCAATATTATCCGCGTGAATCCGGCAGAGGATGCCCTATTTGATGAAGCCTTGCGCTGTGCCTTGACGCTGCTGATTACGGATAAAAACTGTGTGCCCCCTGCGGGTTCTGATACGGCGCTGCGGTACTTGCGCGATCGCATCAGTGTGCCCAGAGATATGTCCATTTATGCTGCAAAACGATTGCGGGAGGCGTTAGAAACAACGGCTGCACTGGTGGGCGATCGCCAAGGGGTTCCCATTCCCATGAAGCATCGCCGAGATCAAGATCCAGCAAACTTTGTTGGCGTTTAATGCCTGTAAAGATGCAAAAACCCGTGCGAAACACGGGCTTGGTATGAACTCATTGCCCATTGGGATAGGGGCATAGCGGTTTAGTCCTGAATATGGGTTCCTAAGATTTTTGCCAAGTCAGGAACCGCTTTCTCAATATCGCCTTTAACCGAGTTCCGGAGTTTGCTGTAAGACGTGCGAACCACGCCATTGTTGCTGCGTTCAATTCTGGAATCGGTGACGCTGAGCAGCATGTTTGCTGTTTTTTCAGAATTCTGACTCAGGTACTGCACTGGGTCGCCAGATTGAACCCCTTCATCCCACATGGGTTCCAGGGCCGCTAATGCTTCTGGCAAGAGTCGCTGAATGGCACCGGGAATATAATCCGGCCCGATGCCCTTCACAACACCGTAGGCCGTCTTTAGGGCGAATCCGGATACTCCACCCTTGGCGGCAACCTGTTGATCTATCAATTTGACGCAGTCGGCGGTCAAATTGGCTTGAACAGCTTGATCGCTAACTTTATCGCTAAGCCCCATATTGATTTTTCTAACTCAAGTATGCTAACTACCCATTATTAACAGGTCATCATACTATCCTAAGGTTCTCAGGTCATCTTTCGAGGTTCCTTCATGGGCACATAAATTTTTCTTGAATGCCTATCCTTTTTCGGAGAAGAATAGAAGAATATTAGTCCGCCAACGTAAATGCCTACCCTGAAATTCCTAGAATGCATTCGGAGCGACGTAAGCGATAATTTGGGTTGCGGTTCTGTTCAATACGCTCAATGACAGCACATCAGCTCGAAAAGGCCGACCTGCGGCGATCGCTCATTCAGGCGCGTCGAAGTTTACCAGTTGCCACGTGGCAAGCCCAAAGCCAGCAAATTTGCGATCGCTTGGTGAACTCTCCCCTGTTGCAGGCCTCCCAAACCATTCTGGCTTACTTCAGCATTCGTCAAGAACCGGACTTATCACCTCTCTTTGATTTGCCATACCGCTGGGGATTTCCTCGGTGCGAGGGCGATCGCCTTACCTGGCATCAATGGGAGCCTGGTGATCTCTTGGTAGAAGGGGCATTTGGGATTTTAGAACCTGCTCCAGAGGCGATCGCCATTTCTGCCAACGAGGTTGATTTGATGCTGATTCCGTCGGTCGCGTGCGATCGCCAGGGGTATCGACTCGGCTACGGCGGCGGATTTTACGATCGGCTGCTGAGTCAACCCGACTGGCGGGCAAAACGTACTGTTGGCATTGTGTTTGACGACGCATTTCTGCCCACCTTACCTGTCGATACGTGGGATCATCCTCTTTATGCAGTATGCACCGACTCCCAACTTTGCATCGTACGGTAAGGATGGTGAGCGAATGAACTCAGCCCCACTCTTTAGTCAAGTCTTGGATGCCAAAGATCGGAATAGAGTAGCAGCTGTTCCTAAATTATTTTTCAAAAAAGATGTATCAGTGTGTTCCAAAAAATAAAAAATCGATTAAAACTAATATCAGATCATTATGCAGATTAATTCTCTACCTGTTTAGCGTTTCATCGTATAGGAAACAACAGGCGGAGTGTGGTGTCTGAGTCTGAATGTAGAGGATCGAGATTCGGGAAGTCGCTTTCCCTAGCGTTTGAGTGTTTTTCGTGATACTCCTTCATAGTTTTGTGCTTGAAGTTTTAGAGTCATGTTTAGGCATGTTCTTAATCATTAAAGCGCTGCCTCTCTGGGAGTAGACTGATGCAAAGAACAATGATTCAAAAATAGAGTGTTACGACAAATAACCTTTTTTAAGACTGTATTGATTTTTGCGATCGCCCCTTTATTAAACTCAGTTTTTTCGGTAGGATTAACTCATTAATTTTGTATCCAAAATATTTCGGACTATGGTGCTGAACCGATCGTTTATGGGTCTGTTTACTGTGGCAGCCGTTGGACTCTTGCCTAGTTTCCCCGTTGCCGCCCAAGTGGAATCCTTTTCGACCTTGGCTGCTGCAAGTTCTGCCTATACGCCTTTGCCTACAACCCCAGGTCAACAGGCTGAAACTGGAATTCCCATTGCGGTACCGCCGCCAGAGTCCGTCAATCTCAACCACGTTCTTCAGCTCCGATCTAGTGAGCGATCGCCCCAAGCCGCTGCCCCTGCGGTGGAAGTGCAACCCACGGCTGTAGCGCAGACCATTCCGGCTTTGATCGTTCCCCCAAATCTCAACATTTTGCCTGTGCCGGATGGTAATATTCCCGTTGGCAATGTTGATGGTATGCCGACGATTTCGATTCCCCGCGATGCTACGCAAAACCGAGGCACGACCTCACCGAGCGTTAATCGTGCCGCTGCGTTGGGGCTGAACTATCGCGTGGTGGTGGGTGCGCCGGATGAGGCATCGCAACAGCGTGTGAAGTCCGTGGTTCCCGATGCGTTTCGCACGTGGATTAACGGGCAGTCGGTGATGCAGGTGGGAGCCTACGCTGATATGGAAAATGCCCAGGATATGGTTCAAACCCTGGGACAGTATGGTATGCAGGCCATCATTCAGCAGATTCAGTAGGTTTCGCTGCTAGTCAGTGAAAATTTCGTCCTGACTATCGGTGTAGTGTTCCCACTCGACATTGGGCATTTGCTCAAACGCGCTCCGAACCGAGTCCTCCCAAAGCTTTCGGATCTTAGCTAGGTACGGATCGCCCAGACGCAGCCGCAGATGATGCCGAATGGCAAAGCTACTGGTTTCGTACATCATGAGGCTGATGGGTGGCCCCACGGATACGTTCGACTTCATGGTGGAGTCGATGGAGAGGAGGGCGCATTTAGCAACGGCATCTAGGGGCGTTTCGTAGGTAATGGTGCGATCGAGAATGGGTTTGCCGTACTTGGTTTCGCCAATTTGGAGGTAGGGGGTTTCGCGGGTTGCCTGGATGAAGTTGCCCTGGGTATAGAGCATATACAGTTCGGGGTCTTCCCCTTGAATTTGTCCGCCGAGCAAGAAGCTACAGTTGTAGTCGATCCGATCTTTTTCCAGGTAGGGGCGATCGCGCTCTTGCACCGTCCGGATTTTATTGCCTAGGTATTGGGCAACCTCGTAAAGACTGGGCAAAGTATATAGGGTTTCTTCGACGTTGTTCTTAATATCTTGATTGAGTAAGTGCAGAACGCTTTGGGTAATGGAGAGATTGCCAGACGTACACAGAAGTAGGATCCGCTGTCCCGGTAAGGAATAATCAAATAGTTTTTGATAGGTGGAGGCGTAATCAACGCCTGCATTGGTGCGCGAGTCGGCTCCAATGACGAGGCCATATCGAGTGAGAATGCCGAGACAATAGGTCATGAAGCTGCCAGATAATTAAATAATTCCTTCATAATCTTATGCCACGCCTTGTCCCATGAGAGTTAGGTGATCCTGGAAAAGATAAATTTTCCTAACTAGCCTTTTGAGACAGATTCAGCACGCGGTAAGCTATAAGCAGACTGTTAGAGTTGCTTGAATATCATTTTCAAGGATTAGCAATCTCTGAACGTTTGTCTATTTCTCTTAGGTTAAAATCGTCTCTTCACGATTTAGTTAACTTGTTTCTGTCCGCAACATCTTGAAGTACAAAGCTGCACCTAAACCATCCACAAGTTGACATTGTGTAGGTCGTTCCTAAGCGTAACTGCCTTAGGTATTCAGAGCTAACTATTATCGATTGACTTGAATCAGGCAATCCTAAATCCAGGTCTAAACGTTCGTTTAAAGTTCATTTGCAATGCCTTCTGTTAGGTCTAGGATAAGGCTTAATTCAAGGACAACTCATTGCAAGCGTGCTGACTCTAAACATTCCTTACTGTATAAATTGGGAGTGAGTTTTATGCGTGAAAAAGTAGTGTCTGGCTCACGAAACGTGGCGATCGTCGGCCCCTACCTGAGCGGTAAAACCAGCCTTCTCGAAAGTATCCTGTCTGTAACTGGAGCGGTGACCCGCAAGGGCAGGGTTGTTGATGGCAATACCGTTGGGGATAGCTCCACTGAAGCCCGCGATCGCCAAATGAGCGTAGAGGTGAATGCCGCTAGTACTGGGTACGGCGGCATTCGTTTTACATTTCTAGACTGTCCTGGATCGATTGAATTTGTCCAAGAAACCTACAATGCCCTGATCGGTGTGGATGCGGCGATTATTGTCTGTGAACCAGAGTGCGATCGCGTCCTCACCCTAGCGCCCCTGTTCCAATTTCTAGACGATTGGGAAATTCCCCACCTGCTCTTCATCAACAAATTTGACCGTGCCCACAGGAGCCTTGCAGACGTCTTCAAAGCGCTACAAACGGTCTCAAGCCGTCCTCTGGTGCTACATCAGTATCCCATCGGTCAAGGGGAAAATCTCACGGGGTTCATTGACCTCGTGACCGAGAAAGCCTATCACTATCATCCCGGTGCGCCTGCCGATCCAGTTCCTCTGCCAGAATCGCTGCGGGATTTAGAGCATGCTGCCCGCAACGAAATGCTGGAAACGCTTGCCGATTTCGACGATCATTTGCTTGAAGAACTTCTGGAAGAGATTGAGCCGCCGCAAGATGAGATCGTGAAGGATCTCAAGATGGAGTTGGGGGCAGATTTGATTGTGCCTGTGTTTATTGGTATGGCCGATCAAGATTATGGCGTGCGTCCACTGCTGGATGCCCTCCTCCGGGAAGCACCGGATGCCCACGAAACCGCAGAACGACGGGCGATCGCCGCTGAAGATGAAGATAACGTTGTCGCCCAAGTCCTCAAAACCTACTACACCCCCCAAGGTGGCAAACTTTCCCTAGTGCGGGTATGGGACGGAACGTTGATTGACGGCTCAACCCTCAGCAATATGCGGGTAGGCGGTGTGTATCGCCTCATGGGACAGCAGCAGCAAAGTCTGAATGCAGCAGCGGCGGGTGAAATCGTTGCCATCGCGCGGATGGATGCCCTCAAGACAGGGGAGACCTTGAGCGATCGCCCCGTTGAAGCCCTTCCCAAGGTCGATCCCATGCTGCCTGTTTACGCCTTGGCGATCGCCCCAGAGCGGCGCAGCGACGAGGTGAAACTCAGTGTGGCCTTAGCGAAACTCACGGATGAAGATCCGTCCCTCGCCTGGGAGCAGCACGGCGATACCCACGAAGTGATTCTCTGGGGACAGGGCGAAATTCACCTCCAGGTGGCACTGGATCGCCTGCGTCGGAAGCATAACCTGCCGATGACCACCCATCTACCCCAGGTGCCCTACAAAGAAACCATTCGCCGCCCTGCCAAAGATGTCCACGGACGTTACAAGCACCAGACCGGAGGCCATGGACAGTTTGGCGATGTGTATTTGGACATCATGCCGCTGTCTCGTGGCGAAGGGTTTACCTTCTCGGAAAACATCGTCGGTGGTGTAGTGCCCCGTCAGTACATTCCTGGTGTAGAGCTTGGCGTGCGGGAGTATCTGGTGCAGGGGCCTTTAGGCTTCCCTGTAGTGGATGTCGCCGTGACGCTCACCAATGGTTCCTATCACTCGGTTGATAGTTCCGAGCAAGCCTTCAAGCAAGCGGCTCGGATCGCCATGCAAGCGGGAATGGCGCAGTGTGAACCCTCTCTGTTAGAACCGATCCTCCAAGTGACGATTTCGGTTCCAAACGAGTTCACGTCGAATGTGCTGCGCTTGCTGAGCACCCGCCGGGGTCAAATTCTCGGCTATGATGCCAAACCCAATTGGCGCGGCTGGGATGAGATATCGGCCTATCTCCCTCAGGCTGAAATGGCGAATTTGATTGTAGAGTTGCGATCGCTCACCTTGGGCGTTGGCTTCTTCAATTGGCAATTCGATCATCTTCAGGAGGTGCCAGATAAATTAGTGGATCAGGTGCTAGCGCGTACCAATGGCAATCAGTGATCAGGTTCCTACCCCTTCGCATCCACCAAGAAAAACACTACAATGGCAACAGGTTCTACTGCGGCGTTGGTGACTGCCAATAATGTTTTATTGATCTATGCTGCTTACAAAAGGGAATCGAACAGATGCATCTGGTGGCAGTAGACCGGGCTTGTACCCGGAAACTTCAAACTAGAGCCTCGATACCCACCTGGTTTTTCCAGGTCAAAAGCTGAGGCAAAACGGCGTTGCGGTGAGCCCCTCACCCATTAAAGTTTTGACTTGGACAGTGTACCCTTGTCTCGCGAATAGCGGGCAAGGGTCTTTTAATGGTTCAGCGTTTATCACTCAACAGCGTGGGAGCGCCACCGGACTGAACAATTCTCCAGTGAGATAGATGGCTTGCTGCCGGACTCCGTATTTTGGAACAACACGGTAAACGCTCCGGCTCCCAAGCCCGATTGGGGAAATATACGGTAGCAGGGGATGGAGGCCAAATGAGACTGAAACGGTTCTAACGCTGGAACGGGAAGAGGCTGAAACTGCGGAAATCGTTCCAGTAACCAGGTGCAAACCTGTTCGTTTTCCTCTGGGGAATAGGCACAGGTCATGTAGAGCAGATATCCACCGGGCGCAACCACAGCGGCGGAGTTGGCCAGGATTCGCTTTTGGCGATTGGCATTTTTGTTGATGGTGACGGGATGAAAGCAACCGGGGGCTTTTTGGCCTTTGGCGAGTAAGGACTGTCCGGTGCAGGGGGCATCCACTAGCACCACGTCTGCGGTGTGGGCGAACGGCTCTGCTAGAACTTGGGTATCGGCACTGAGAGCGATCGCCGGATGGATGTGACAGCGTTTCAAATTAGAAATCAATGCCCCCACTCGTTTGCCAATCACCTCGTTGCAGATTAACTGCTGAGGGTGGAGTGTGTTCCAGGCCAGGATACTTTTGCCCCCTGGCGAGGCGCACATATCCACAATTATGCTATCCGTTACTTGCTCCGCGATGGACAGCAGCGGGGATGCCGCAAAAACGGATGAAAAGTCGAGACAGTAAAAGGCTCCGGCCTCGTGGAGGGGATGCTGTCCGGGTTTTGGCGTGCCGCGCAGCCGATCGACAAAGGTGGGTTGCCACGGTAACGGAGGTTCCACATCAAAGGGATTAGCGGATGGGCGATCGCCACACCAGGCAATGCAGGGTAAATACAGTTTAGGGACAGTGAGCGCCTCTATGAACTCAGCCTGATCGGGTTCGGCGCGAAAAAGCTGGCGGCTGAGTTTGAGGAGCAGCTTTGAGGGAGAGGACTGGGACATGGAATCCAGGAGGGTGCAGACACGCATCCCATCATAGAGCGATCGCCCCTTCCTTGGGATTAAAGTTCGCCTTGGTCTGGATGGAGGGCTAGAGGGGCGATCGCCTGCTCTAAGTCCAACTCCAAAAACTGATCGAGCGCCATGTAAATCCAGTACAGAAACGAATGGGGATCTTGTACGGTTTTTTGGAAACCCAGCACCGATGCCAAATCTTCATCGGAGGGGTGAATGGGTAGCGCATAGAGGTCGCAGAGATTCGGGAAATCCTCTCGCATCCGTTTCAGGGTTGCTTTGGAGTCGTCTAAAAACTGAAGCACGGTTTCCTGGTTTGCGTACTGTGGATTAATTTTCCAACTGCGAACAAAAACGGCTAGACAGTCCGGATCACCGGGAGTAGCCAGGGTCATCGGGTCGTCGTCGCTGACGGTGCTGAGGTGGAGGCTGGAACTGGGAGGATGGAAAAATTTTTCCTCGGAAACGCTAGCTACGGGAAACAGCATGTAGAATCCGATGGGCTGTTGGTTATCCTGGCGGCGTAACACCCGCATCCCGGTTGGGTAGTCCCGTGCCCACTTCCGCAATACCTTTGTAATCTTATAGGCTGTGGTTGCCATGTCTTGGGTCAGCCAACTGTAACTTTGGGCAATGCAATTGGCGACCGGGATGGTGTCTATGCGGGGATTGAAGTCGTCGGGCTGAGCGGCAACGGTGAGGGGAGTCGGTGATGGTTGCAGCAGTTCGGGAACTGTGCGGAGTCGCAACACCAGGGTATTGCCGTCAAAGTTTTTTTCAACCAGACCCGCTTTCACCAGTTGATCGATCATCATGCCTGCGGCGCGATCGCTCCCCCGTTCCGTATCGGCATAGAACAGTTCAGCGGCTTCCCGATGGGTGCAGGGAACCGTACCGGAAATCGGTTCAAGGGCTTCAATAGATTGCTGGATTAACTGCTTTTGCTGTTTGAGCATCAGGTAAACCCAGAGTCGGACGAAGCATCGGGCACGACGGCGCGTTAGCCCCGTTTGCACTTGTAACAGTCGTTCCGTTAGGGACTTCTCCACCTCTGATGGCAACCACTGATCGAAGCTTGAGATATTCATCATTTGCGTCATGGTATCCATACCCGATTCCAGAACTTTGTAGACTCGTAGTGCCTGTTCTCAAGAAAAACTTCACCCTCCTTCAGTGTACTTCCGGACGCTACAGGCTTCTATTTCCCTCTACAAACGGCTGAAAGCCTCTACAGGCCGCTCATTGAGGCTTCCTAGGATGAGGATGGATAGTGAAACTATAGCGATCGCAAATGTTGGATAGGTTCGCTCACGGGTGCGATCGCCCTACCGTATCTCATCAACCAAGGAGATTAAGACCGTGTTTAGCATTGCCCCCAATCAAATTCGTCGGTTTTCAGTTAACGCCCCAGTTCGTTCTCCGCGCCAGGATCGCCAGCCTCCTTCACTGCCCCAAAGGGAATCCCTCGACTTCTTGGCAACCGTGATGGAAGGATTGATGGACGGCATTTTGATCGTGACCACCCAAGGGAAAGTCGTGCAGATGAACGTTCGCGCCCGCGACATCTGCCGTCAGTTACAAGGACTGCGCGGTCAGGATCAGCATAAGGTTGCGCCGATTAATGCTCTACCTGCCGAGGTCTGGCGTGTGTGTGAAGCCTTGATCGAGAGTCGCGATCTGTGGGATGACGCGATCGCCCCAGAGTCGGAACTGCGGATTGAAGGCGACAAAGTGTATCGAGTGCGGGTGCACTGGCTGCGTTTCCAGGTGGATGAACAGTCCTGCATTTTGGTGACGCTGGAAGATCGGCTGCAAGCGTTAGAAAGTATGGCGATCGCAGATGCCCAAAAGTATGGGCTGACCGAACGCGAGGCTGAAGTGTGGCGACTGCGGCTCTTGGGACGGTCGTATCAGCAAATTGCGACCGAACTGTATATTGCCGAAAACACGGTGAAAAAGCATATTAAGAGCATCTTTTCCAAGCGACGCAGCATTTTGGGTGATCTGGATCCCACGGTCTAGCCACTGAGCTTCACCAAATGCCAGGGCGGTCATCTACATCTGCCTTAACCCAATCGAAGTCGGAGGTCTACATAGCGCTTTGCTTGTTTAATGGCTTCCGTTTGCGTAAACGCACAAGGCACTGCTACAGCACAACTGGCATCGTGATTCGCCCATACTGAGTAGTAAATTTGTCCATTTTCTTCACTTTGATCGACGTCTAGACGCCATCCTCGGTAGGTAAAAGACCAAATGATATGGGGAAAGTCAGGAGTTGAGAAGATCATACTAGACCCAATGACTGTGAAAGGCAGCTCTGCCTTGCCAAGACAGAGCTGCTAAGTCGGATTCTATTCAGGGCAACTGAGCGTTACTGGCATGATCGTGAGGGTGATGCTCTCAAAAAACGTGACTAAGCGGCAGCCAAATTTTGAGCGGCAAAATCCCAGTTCACTAAATTCGATAGAAACGCTCCAATATAGTCAGGCCGCCTATTCTGATAATCCAGATAATAGGCATGTTCCCAGACATCCATCGTCAGCAGAGGCACTTGACCACTCGTCAGAGGATTATCAGCGTTCAACGTCTTAGTGACCTTGAGTGTGCCATTGTCAAGCACTAGCCAAGCCCAACCACTACCAAATTGCGTGGCACCTGCGTCCTTAAAGGCGGCGGCAAACTGCTCAAAACTGCCAAAATCAGCATCAATTTTCTGGGCTAGATCGCCTGTCGGTAAACCACCACCACTGGGCTTCATACTGTTCCAATAGAAGGTATGGTTCCAGGCCTGTGCAGCGTTATTGAAAATACCTGTTTTAGAAGAGTCGCCAGCGATCGCTTTAATCACAGCTTCAATCGGCTGACTATCTAAATCGCTTCCCTTCACCGCATCATTAAACTTGCTAACGTAAGCCGCATGATGCTTGTCATGATGAAACTCAAGGGTACTCTTGGAAATGTAGGGCTCAAGCGCCGTGTAGTCGTAGGGTAAATTTGGAAGCTCGTATGCCATGGGTTCTCAATTCTCTCAACGAATATGCTGTGAATATGCTGTTATATGGCAGGGAGTACATCGGTCAACACTCACTCAGTTCCGGGAAATAGCGAACGGCTCAGCCAACGTTGATGTAGCAGTAGCACTCCAAATACTGAGCTTTTACTGTACCTCCCTTCATCGAGTACGTTACCAAATCGCTTCCTATTGTTCTATGCCCCTCAGGGGTATTGATCTGTCCCTATCAACGGCGTTCCACTAATGAAACACCAACATTACTCGTCCATCGTGACGCTGTTCTACCTTTTCTACATCTCTCTTAAGTCTGAGTTCTGGGTGTCCCGTTCAGTACTAAAATCCGTGTAAACTCTGGATCAGCCACGCTCGGATTTTACAGAATTCATACAGCAAAATCAGCGGTTTGTCGGACAGGATTTTAGGGGTTTAGCGGTCATACTAAACGAAATGTCTTACTGGTCGGTGAAAGTTCCATTGACAATGTATTTATCAGGGTATTTCGTTTAGGAGGTTAGTCAGCCCGATTCGTTGCCCTCGTGATTCAAGTCCATAAGCCTTGAATGTTTAGAGTTAAGGAATCGGGAGGACTCCTCAGGCAAGCTGCGTCTACAGATTGGAGATACGTATCAATGAACCAACGACGTCCTACTCCCTTAAAAACAAACCCCTTTACCACCTACCGTGATCCCGAAACCGGACGATGGCAGGTTGTGCCTGCGGATTCGTCCAATCCTGGGTGTGATCGAATGGCAGAAGGGGGGGCTTACTCCACAGATGAGGGATGCCGCATCATTGAAACAGCGACCGCGCGTTGAGGGGTTACGCTTCAAACGTGCGATCGCTCTCTCTAATCAAATGAGATTCCTAGACGAGGGCTGGTTTTGGCAGCATCGTCAAAATTTCGACACCGCTGGGTGTGACAGCGATGGTGTGCTCGAACTGGGCTGAGAGCTTGCGATCGCGCGTTACCGCTGTCCAGCCATCGTCTAGGACTTCCACTTCCCAGGTTCCTTCATTAATCATGGGTTCGATGGTGAACACCATCCCAGGACGGATTTTTTTGCCTCGTCCACGGGTGCCGTAGTGGGGAACTTGGGGCGCAGTATGGAAGACTCGGCTGACCCCGTGCCCTACAAAATCACGGACGACGGAAAAGCCTGCTGCTTCCGCATAGTCCTGAATTGCTGCGCCAATATCGCCAATGCGAGCACCAGGTTGCACCGCTGCAATACCCCGCATGAGACATTCTTCCGTCACCTCCACCAGTTTTTGCGCCTGAGCCGATGGTTCTCCGACAAAAAAAGTTTTAGACGTATCCCCGTGATAGCCATCGAGGGTCGGCGTGACGTCAATATTAATGATGTCTCCCTCGCGCAAAATTTGCTTTGCGTCGGGGATGCCGTGACACACCACCTCGTTAATGCTGGTGCAAATGGATTTTGGGAAGCCGTGATAGCCCAAGGGTGCACTTTTGGCTCCCCGCTCCTGGGTCCAGCGTTCAGCTTCGTCGTTGAGCTCGAGCGTGCTGATGCCGGGTTTTACCATCTTGCCTAGATGCTCTAGCAGTTCGGCGGCGAGTTGGCCTGCTTGGCGCATTTTCTCGATTTCTCGGCTGGAAAGTAAAACAATTGCTTCGTTATCCATGAGTTTCTTCTGCTCTCAGTGTGCGATCGCCTTGAGTTAAACTAAGCCCCATAGGGAATGTGTCTACCCTTATACTCTACCTGGGTTTGGGGGGCGTTGTGGAGAATAGGAGATTGTGACATTCTCTGCGACGCAAGCCGCAAAACGCTTTATATAGACTAAGATACTAGCGATCGCCATAGGGATAGCGTAGATCCATCACCTAAACGCAGCTTATGACATTCCTTTCTATTCTCTACGGACTATTTCTGCTCAGTGTTTTGGGAATTTATTGGACAGTGGAGGGGCGATCGCTCCGACTGTGGGTGATCCTGCTGGCCAGTTTGGTGTTCTACAGCTCGTCGCAGGTGCAGTACGTGCCGCTGCTGTTCGCGATCACGGGCATTACCTTCTACATCGGTCTTGCCCTTAGTTCCCCGATGGATTGGCGCATCCCCAACGATAGCTGGCAGTTTGCCCAACAGGACTGGAATCGTCGTCGGCTACGGCTGCTGTGGGTAGGCATTATTGCAAATGTGCTGCTGTTGTTGGGCTTCAAATACGTGCCGTTTCTGCTGTCTACCGTTGGGATTGTGCTGCCTGCGGCGCAGTCGGGCGCAAGCTGGGTCAGCGATCATTTGATTGTGCCCCTGGGTATCAGCTTTTTCTGTTTTGAATGCATTTCCTACCTGGTGGACGTGTACCGAGGTGCGCCTGCCACGCGGGACTTTCTAAAATTTTCGGCCTACAAATTTTTCTTCCCAAAACTGATTTCTGGCCCCATCACCCGCTTCCACGGACTAGCTGTTGAATTCCAAAAGAGCGAGTTTCCAAAAGTCAGCCAGATCGCAGAAGGCTTGTGGTTGATTGCCTGTGGTGCAGTGAAGAAGCTGCTGATTGCCGACCATTTGGGAACGGTGGTGGATCTCAATTTCGCCAATCTAGATCGGGCGGGCAGTGGCGATCTGTGGCTGGCGATTTTTGCCTACGGATTTCAGCTTTATCTGGACTTTAGCGGTTACGTAGACGTGGCACGCGGCACCGCGATTCTGATGGGCTTTAATTTGCCCCAAAACTTTTTCTTTCCCTATATGACTACCAGCATTGCCGATTTTTGGCGACGGTGGCACATGACCCTGGGGGACTGGCTGCGGAATTACCTGTATTTTCCCTTAGGCGGATCGCGTCAGGGCTTAACCCGAACCTGTCTGAATTTGATGATCGTCATGCTGATTGCCGGATTGTGGCATGGGGCAGCCTGGGGGTTTGTGGTGTGGGGTGGTTTGCATGGGGCGGCGTTGGTGGTGCATCGGGTGAATCATGAGATTTCGCAGCGATCGCCCGCTTTGAGTGCCTGGTGGGGCAGTGTTCCGGGTACGGTGACGGCCTGGGGAATTACCCAGGGCATGGTCTTTTTTACCTGGCTCTTTTTCCGGTTACCCAATCTGGGTGATTCCTGGCTGGTGCTGCAACGGCTGTGGGGGCATCCCGCTGATGTGCAGTTTGCCCAGAAGATCTACGCGGAAACGCTGCACATGGGGCGGATGGATATTGCGTTGCTGATGGGGGCGATCGCCCTCGGTATGGCCGGGATCTACGCGGTACAGCGGGGGTTGAAAGTGCAGCTCAACTGGACGGTGAAGTTGGCGCTGGTACCGCTGTGCTTTGTGATGGCGTGGCTCCTGGCTCCTAGTAACAGCAGTCCTTATATTTACTTTGATTTTTAGATTTGCTTGCTGGCCGTGGGGCAATCGCCTTTGGTGAGGCAATCAAGAGTACACACAGGGGTACTGTGGTGACCACCCTGAATTCGGAACAATAGCAGCAGAAGGGATGGAGTTGCACCCTCGAGCGGATCGAGAAATCATCCGCTCTTCTCTGTTTTGTCTGTTGAAACGCTGGGGGCAAGGCGCATGTACCGAGACTTGCAAACTCGCTTCATTTTGTGGCTAGCTCGTACGTTGAATCCTCCCGTGTTGCGCGATCGCCCCATTCAGATTTGTCCAGACCACCTGCGAAATCTGCCCGATGGAACCCTAGGACGAGAAGTGGTGCGATTTTGGGACGAAAACCAATTTGAGCCGATCGAATCGGGCGATTACATTCAGCGTACCCACGACATTTGGCACGTTGTGACCGGACTGTCGGCCTCCGAGCACGACGAGTTTATGCTGCAAGCCTTTACCCGTGCCCAGGTGTTTCGCCCCACCAGTGCGATCGTGGTGTTATATGGTGTGGTGCATCGTTCCCTGTCTTGGCGAGAATTGCGGTACAGTCTGCACTGGGGACGGATAGCCCAGCGCTTGCTGGATTGGGATATCGAGGCGGACTGGGCAACTCCACTGCCTGAAGTGCGCCGCAAACTGGGACTTCCCCAAGTGTCGCTTTCCAAGCAGACCCGAAAGCAGCAATCAGCCATCCCGGACACCATGAATCACTGAAGAGGATCGGGATTGAAACCAAGGGCGCCACTCCATCACTCCATTACCCCATCCCCCTCTTCACCCATCTCCCCCTCTCATCCACCCCCGCGTCCCAAAAAACTGACACGACCGAGACGCGATCGCCGCTGCTCGTTTCAGGGCTTCCGGAAAGGTGTTTTTTAGATAGAAATGACAAAACGCGCCGTGGAGGATATCGCCTGCACCCAAGGTATCCACCACTGAACAGGCGGGAATCGGAATTTCGCCCGTTTGCGTCCCCATCTGAAACAGGATTGGCTCTGCGCCTCGACTGACGGCGATATGGGGAATCCGAAGAGATTGGAGATAGGCGATCGCCTCCTCTGGGGTTTCACAACCCGGAGGATGGAAATTAGCGGATGCAATCACGACATTGGCCAAGGGTAAGACCGCTTCAAAACCGGGTTTCCAACTG
Source organism: Synechococcales cyanobacterium T60_A2020_003 (assembly GCA_015272205.1). Classification (NCBI taxonomy): domain Bacteria; kingdom Bacillati; phylum Cyanobacteriota; class Cyanophyceae; order Synechococcales; species Synechococcales cyanobacterium T60_A2020_003. The sequence continues at coordinate 22,871 of JACYMB010000025.1, forward strand.
CCACCGTCAATCACCACGGGAATGCAAGCTTCATTTGCCAGTAATGCGATCGCCCGTCCTACAGCCATTTGATGGCCATCGATCAGCACAATAGCAATCGTCTGCGTGCGGATGAGTTCGGTCAGTTCCTCTGGAATACTCTCCACGGGCGCTTGGCGGCGCACGGCATTCATCGACACTACCGCGCGATCGCCCGTTGTTTCGGTGACGAGAATAGACGAGATGGGTGGTGGACTGGGATTCTGGGGATCTAAATCAGCGATCGCCCCATCCCAAGCCTGAACATCGGCATGGATCATCTGACTGAGGGGATGACAACCGACGGCACTCAGGATCATGGCTCGATTCCCGAAATGCTGAAAGGCGATCGCTCCATTCGTTGCAGGTCCTCCCGCCGCCAGCAGCGTATCGGAAGCCACGATCTTCTGGTTTGCGGTAGGAGGAGCCTCAACCCGGTAGATCATGTCTAAGGTTGTCAGCCCTACGAATAAGCCAAAGTGGGTCATCGTTGCCAATTCACCGTTCGCGTTACCATTCAAGATAGTCTTTTTCGTCGTTCTACCGCAGGCTCAACCCGGTGTCCTTCAATCCCGCTCGATTCATCCAGACCTTGCATACGCTGGAGTTGCCATCACCTCTAGCGCAACTATCACGACCTGCCGTGAGTCTGTATGAATACGACGTTGTGAACTCTACAAACCGGGTTCTGTGGGACTTGCTGGCACAGGGACACCGGGAAGGAACCACCGTCATTGCGGCACGGCAAGATGCAGGGCGTGGGCAATGGGGACGATTCTGGCAGTCGGAACCGGGAGGGCTTTATCTATCGGTGGCTTTAGAACCGCAGTGTCCGGTTGCGGAAGGTGGACAGTTAATGCTGTGTACGACGTGGGGAATTGCTGCTGTCCTCCGCCATTATGGTGTTCCGGTTCAGATCAAGTGGTTTAACGATTTAGTGATTGGACGCCAAAAGCTGGGCGGAATTTTAATCGAAACGCGGATGGCTCAGGGGCAGATTAGCCAAGCGGTTGTGGGCGTGGGTATTAATTGGGAGAATTCTGTACCGGAGACCGGAATCACCCTAAAATCTGTCGTTACTCAGCGAAATATCCCGTCGATTACCCGTCTGGAGGAGGTAGGGGCGATCGCCCTCAATGGCATTCTGGCGGGCTATAGCTACTGGAAAATCCACGGTATTGATCCGATTTTGCCTGCTTACCAAAGCCTGCTGACGCGGATTGGAACCCCTATTCAGATCCATCAGTCTTCAGGACAGGTGCTTGGCGTAACGGCTAACGGTCATCTCCGGGTGATGGAGTTGGATCAGGCCGGAAACGCCGTGACCGAACTCCAGTTCAAACCGGGCGATATTCAGTTGGGCTATCGCTAGATACCTAATAGATCCCCATGTCCGGTATCTTAAAGTATCTTAAATAAGCTAAATAATCCTTTGTCTCAATTTTGTCTCAATCGTTTCGTTCCTACACACCCACTCCATACCCTATGAATAAGTTTGTTTCTCTGCGGTTGCGATGGCTTTCGTTGAGTGCATTTTGGTTTGCAGCATGGGCGATCGCTGCCCCTTCATCGGCGATCGCATCGGTTGCTCGTACGTCTGAAATCCAACCCGAATCTTCGTCGCTCAATCAGACGGCGTCCCTGTTGCTAGCTCAAGATTCCGCTACCGCACAGTTAGACTCGATTCAAGCCACCACTGATGGATTTTTCATCCGAACCCGTGGAGCCGCACCGCTGATCGAGATGCCTCGTCAGCCTAACTCTGAGCGGATGACCTTTATTGTCGAAAATGGAGCCCTATCGTCGCAATTTAATCCAGCTACCCTGCCTCAGAACATCAACGGTGTGAGTCAGTGGACGGTCACCGCGCTGGAGGATGGTGGGCTGGAGATTACCTTAGATTTGGCTGCCGAAGGGGTAACCTGGCAAGCCTCGGCCAGTCCCCTCGGTGGCATTGTGATTATTCCCGTTTCGGGACGGTCGAACATTATCAATTTTCAAGCGACCGAGACGCCAACTGAAGCAGTTGCGGCACCTGCGGTAATTCAATCCATTACTGTATCGCCTACCGGAATTTTGCAGATCGATGCGGATAGTCCGTTTACGACGGAGGAATCCTGGGATCGGGCAACGGCTTACTACCGGATTGTGATTCCGAATGCTCGGCTTGGGGAAGGGGTTCTATCTCCGGCAGTTCCGGCGAACAGTGCGCTGCTGCGCGTCACGGTGTCTCAGGATGGCGATAGTGTGGTCGTTTTGGCTCAGCCTGCCGCAGGTGTGTTTGTGGTTGGCGGCACCATGCTGGCTGACCAACAGTTTGCCCTGGAATTAGATCAAAATGGACGGCGGGTTCCTCTGGCAAGGAACGGGGATATTGATACATCCAGCGGTGAACTACCAGACCTGTCAGACCAAACCTTAGTGGTGGTTCTCGATCCGGGACACGGCGGCACTGACCCAGGGGCGGTCGGCATCAATGGACTCAGTGAACTTGACGTCGTTCTTCCGGTCGCTCAAGAGGTGGCGGCGATTCTGGAGGAACAAGGCGTTAGCGCCACCTTGACGCGCACCAACGATAGCCAAACGATTGACCTCGCCCCACGGGTACAGACGGCAGAACGCGCCGATGCCGATCTGTTTGTGAGCATCCATGCCAACGCCATCAGCATGAGCCGTCCAGATATCAACGGCATCGAAACCTACTATGCCTCCGATCGCGGTCGCCCCCTAGCACAGGCGATTCAGTCCAATATGGTTGAACTCACAGGAATGCGCGATCGCGGCATCAAAACGGCTCGGTTCTACGTGATTGTGAATACCTCCATGCCTGCGGTGCTGGTGGAACTGGGATTTGTGACTGGTTCAGAGGATGCACCTCTGTTGTCTGATCCTGCGGTGCGTAGCCTGATGGCTGAGGCGATCGCCCGTGGCATTTTGGAATACGCGGAACAAAACTTCTAGGAACGTCCTAGAGAAAAGTTAAAGTTCGTGGCATAGCTGCCGTGATAGAGTAACCTGGCAAACAGAATCGTCGGTTTCAGTGGGGAACAGCCACTGAAGGTGGGTCAACAGGATCCATCGGGGAAAGCTTGGTGAAAGTCCAACACTGTCCCGCAACTGTGATTAGCGTTTTGAGGAATGAGTTTTGACGGTTGAATGCAGTGTTCACTCAAAACTCAAACCTAAACACTCAAAACTCTCTAAAGTCAGAACGCCCACCGACCCATGCATTTCCAGTTCACACATCTGCGAGGTACGGATCGTGTCTAGTTTCAAGATTTTTGCTCGTCCAAATTGGGGGCACTTAGCGATTGGTTTATCTGCCTTCCTGGTTTTGGCATGGTCTACGCCTGCCTTTGCTCACCATGCGCTGGGGGGCAGAACCCCCGCAATTTTTTTTGAGGGATTCACATCTGGCTTGGCTCACCCTGTCATTGGGGTGGATCATTTCGCCTTTGTGGTGGTGATTGGTTTACTTTCGGCCTTAAAGCCCCGTGGAATTTGGATTTCGGTTGCTTTTGCGCTGGCGGCGATCGCCGGAACCGGATTGCACCTCATGAGTTTAGACCTGCCCGGAGCGGAACTGTTTATTTCGGCGTCGGTGCTGGCGTTTGGTTTGCTGTTGGCAATTCCGAAGCGTTGTTGGGGTAAATCCCATCCTATAGCTCCTACATCCTATAGCTCCTAATGGATCTCCCTAATTTCCCTTAAGAAGGGGACTTGGGGACTGTTCTCCCCTTTTCAAGGGGGGCTAGGGGAGGTCTCCCAAGACATTCTGAATGAAAAGAGATCTAGATACACCATAACCCTAGGGAAAATCGCACCCAACGTCTGACCTCCTCTTGGTTGAATTAGATCGATACTCATCCATTCTCTACAGAAGGGCGATCGCCCTGTTCTTTACTTGAACTCCGAATCCGATGCATAAAATTCCTGTCACGGTCGTTACTGGTTTTCTGGGCGCAGGGAAAACTACCCTGATCCGCCATCTGCTACAAAATAATGAAGGTCGCCGCATTGCCGTCTTGGTGAACGAATTTGGCGAAGTCGGCATTGACGGTGAAGTGCTGCGGTCGTGCCAGGTGTGCGACGAGGACGAACCTGCCGACACCAATATTCTGGAACTGAATAACGGCTGCCTGTGCTGCACCGTCCAGGAAGAATTTTTGCCCACCATGCAGGCACTGCTGAAACGGCGCGATCGCATCGACTGTATTTTGATTGAAACCTCTGGATTGGCCTTGCCGAAACCGCTGGTGCAAGCCTTCCGCTGGCACGAACTCCGCACCCACGCCACGGTGGATGGCGTTGTTACCGTTGTGGATTGCGAAGCGTTGGCCTCTGGACAGTTGGTTGGCGATCTGGAAGCCCTTCACGCCCAGCGCTTAGCCGACGACAGCCTGGAACATGAAACCCCCATCGAAGAATTGTTTGAAGATCAGCTGGCCTGTGCGGATATGGTGCTGTTGACCAAGGTGGATAGCGTCACCCCTGAACAGCGATCGCAGGTTGAACGTTGGCTGCGTCACGAATTGCGGGATGGGGTGAAGGTGATTCCCTGTACCCAGGGTGAGATCGCGCCTGAGGTTTTACTAGGCTTCAACGCGGCGGTGGAAGATAACCTGGACAGTCGCCCTAGTCACCATGATCATGAAGACGACCATGATCACGACGATGACATTGAATCGATTCCGGTGGTGGTCGATCAGGCCTTTGACCCCGATCGCCTAGTCGCGCAGCTTAAAACCTTAGTCCAAACCCAAGAAGTCTATCGGATTAAGGGATTCGTCAACGTGCCGAACAAGCCCATGCGCCTGGTGCTACAAGGGGTGGGCGATCGCTTCAGCTCTTTCTATGACCGTCCCTGGCAACCGGGAGAACCTCGCCAAACGCGGCTGATCGTCATTGGGCGATCGCTCCAAGCAGAGCAAATTCAGGGGGCGCTCCAAACCGCCGCATCAAACTTGGAAGCAAGTGCGAGACAATAGGGCAAGAGACACACGTAAACGAAAAAGCGATCGCCCCTATGACTGTGATTTGGGAACTGGACTACTACTCGCGTCCTGTGCTGGACGAAAACCAGAAGAAACTGTGGGAAGTACTCATCTGCGAAACACCGACAGACATCGATCGGCGACCCGATTCCCTCTTCCGGTTTTCCAAATTTTGCACCAGCAGCGAGGTGAACTCCGTTTGGCTCCGCACGGCCATTGAAGAGGCGATCGCCCAAGCCCCCAAAGCGCCTGACCGTGTCCGCTTTTTCCGCCGCCAGATGAACAACATGATCACCAAAGCGGTCGAAGATGCAGGTCTAACCGTGTCTCCTAGTCGCCGCATGCTAGCTCTTCACCAGTGGATTCAGGATCGCATGGCAATGGTCTATCCTGAAATGCCCAACTACCAGGAAAGTGCGAATCCCTCTGTGGCGATGGGAGACAGTATTCCCCAACCTTTACCGGATGCGCTGATGGGTCAGCAGTGGGCGTTTGTAACCCTGGAAGCGGCAGCCTTTGCCGATATGCCTGAATGGTCGATTGATTTCAAAGAAGCGTTTCCGCTAGAAATGACAGGTATCTCCCCAGAAACAAAGGTGCCGGGGCTAGTGATCTTTTCGCCACGGGCGTTGCCGCTGGCCGCGTGGATGTCTGGCTTGGATCTCGCATTTCTGGATGTAGTTGCATCCCCTCCCAAACTTGTGCTTGAAACGGGGGCAAATGATGCCTGGACACTAGCAACCCTCGGTACACCTGCATTACAAGCGGAAGCCCAGCGTTTTCAAGAGGCCAAACGAGCCGCAAATAATGTCCACTTTGTTGCCGTTCAAGATAATCCTGAATCCGAGTCATTTGCCGGGTTCTGGCTTTTGCAAGAATTGGCGCTGGGATAGGTTGCTCTGGTCGAAGTAGAAAACCCAGAGATTTTATCTAGCGCAATGTCCCCCGATCCTGGAAGATTAGGGATAGACCAATCGGAGTCAGGCTCATACTGCCATAGATTCACCCCAGTGCATGAGTGCTAAGGGGCTCGATGTTTTGGCATGGACGGAGCCTGCGATCGCTTAATATATGCCATTGGGACTTCATCATCATGGGGTTCGACGATTCACAACCATCACAAACGATAGACGCTGAACAGTTGCTCGATCTGGCTGCCCGCGCCGGAGCCGAGGCGGCTGAAGTGTTCCAAGCCCAATCTTTTTCACGACCTGTCTTTTTTGAGGCCAATCGTCTTAAACAGCTTGAAAGCACTGAGTCGGAAGGAACCGCCCTACGACTTTGGCGAGAGGGTCGTCCGGGATTAGCGGTCGCCTACGGGGCTGTTGAGCCCCAAATGCTAGTGGATCGGGCGATCGCCCTGAGCCAAATGAACGAGCCGGAAACGATTGAACTGACCCAAGGCAATCAAACTCACTACCCAGACGTTGGTGAATTTGTAGACGTGCCGCACTTGGTGGACTGGGGGCAGGAGGCGATCGCCCTCATTCGCGATCGCTATCCTGAATGTCTCTGCACCGCCGAGTGGGATTGCGAAGTCGAACACACCCATCTGATCAACTCTCTGGGACTGGACAGCAGCTATACCGACACAACCCTAAGCTGCTACCTCTCAGCGGAATGGATTCGCGGCGATGACTTTCTGGCCGTTGCCGATGGACAAACCAAGCGCGGTAGCTTGAATCCTCAAGCCCTCGCTGAACAGATACTCCAACGTCTGCACTGGTCACAGCGCAACGTTGCTCCCCTCAATGGTCGTGTACCTGTTTTGTTCACCTCCAAAGCCGCCGATATGCTGTGGGGAACGGTGCAGGCGGCGCTGAATAGCAAACAGGTGATCGAGCGGGCCTCTCCCTGGAGCGATCGCCTCGGTGATCAGGTCACCTCTACGGCCGTCACCCTGTCTCAACAGCCCGATGCAGGCCCTTTTAGCTGTCCCTTTGATGACGAAGGCACCCCGACCCAACCCATTACGTTTATCAAAGAGGGAGTGCTACAACTGTTCTACACCGATCGCCGCATTGGTCGAGCGCTGGGCAGTGGCACCACTGGAAATGGGTTTCGTCCGGGCTTGGGCAGCTACCCTGCACCGGGTCTTTTTAACCTCTTGATCGAACCGGGATTTCGGTCGTTGCCTGATCTGATTAGCCGCATGGACAATGGTCTAATCGTGGATCAAATTTTGGGGGGTGGCGCAGGGATTTCAGGAGATTTTTCGATCAATGTTGATTTAGGCTATCGGGTTCAGAATGGCGTGATCACAGGCCGGGTCAAGGACACGATGGTTGCAGGCAATGTCTACGCTGCTCTGAAGCATTTGGTGGAACTGGGAGGCGATGCCGATTGGAATGGTTCCTGCTATACCCCGTCGATTGTGGTAGAAGGACTGTCAACAACAGGGCGAATGGAAGACGCGTAGGCTCAGTAGATCGACAATTAGGTGTATTTCACAATGAATCCTGGCTCTCAGTCCCCCTTAATAAGGGGGAGGGGGATCCAAACAAGGTTTGTGATCTACTGAGGCTTGGGGAAAGACCTATCTCGGCTCAATTGGGTCGATCAGGATCTGCTGTTTGCGCGTGAGGATCATGGCAATTCCCTTCTCATAGTAAGCCGCTTCGTTGATAAAGACGGGATAGACAACCTCATCACCGCTGTAGTCAATGCGATCGCCCTCAAAGGATAGAAATAGCGGATCGCCTGGATAGAGCGGTTTATAGTCTTGAAATTGCCGCTGGGGATGAATCATTGCCCGGAGTTGATGATCCTCATCTCTGGGATAGTCGATACTTCCAATTTGCTGATAGACCGTAAGTTCCGAATTGCCTTTAGGCATCTTCCCTTGGTTGGCGTGATCCACGTAGTTCAAAGCATGGTGCACCAAGGTCTCCGTTTGCTGAAACAGATCGGCTTGGAGAATGCCCGTCGCAATTGGCCCAACCTCGATGGTGCATCCCAACCCACAAATAGACCGCAAGCCTGCATAGCCTTGCTCTGGTTCCGGCACAACTAGGACTTTGACCGATGGAACCTGCTGTTGGACGTAACTCGCCAGTTGCAGGTTAAAAGGGCGGCGATAGGTGATAAGGGTCAAGCCCATTGCTGCGGTGGTGCTATGCAAATCTAGAATCACATCCGCCGGCGTTTCCCCGTCTTTGCCGAATCTGTTGTTAATGTTCCGCGATCGCACCTCTTCATAGGTACAGCGGGTTACGTCTTGCAAATCCTGAGGTCGAAAGCAGCGATTGAGATCGGTATCGATATAGCGTCTCACGGCTGCCAAGGCTTTGGGATTGGCAATTAAGGTTATAGTCTCAAACGTTGGTCGTTGTGCCAAGGTGGGCGATCGCTGTAGTTTTTGGACAACGTAGGCTCCGGTCAGCTCATTTCCGTGGGTGGCACCAACTATTAAAACCCGCTGAAACCTTGAACTTGGATAGGATGTCACGCTTGCAACCTCAATTCACGATGCTCAATTCCAACAGTAAACTCCATCATTAGTCTGCCCTATCGATCTAGGACTATTCGAAAGTCCTTGGGGCGATCGCGGTTGAGAGGCGATCGGTACAGACCATAACGTAAAGGGTATGTGTTGCTAACTCCAGCAAAGCAAACTGATTCGTTACGTATCCGTTTGTGTGATTAACAATCTATAGCTGTTGCCAGCTAGCTTAGGACATGGACATTTTGGTGGGGCGGCTTCGCCGCCCCACCAAAATGTCCTAACCGATATGGCTAGCACTATAACTGGTGATCGGTTTAGTCAACAAAAAATGTTTAGGACTCTGTGCTGAGCAAAGCTTCCTAAACACTGAATGGGCTCCACCACATTAAAAGTGGATTGAATGAGGCTTTTGTAGTTTATAGATCGCCTACAGTTAGGCTACAGATTAACCCTTGCGATAAGGGACTGTTTTCTCAAGATCAATGTCATAGACATTAACTTTATTTGGACTACGAGGAGTCGTGTTGAGGCTCTGTGCCATTTTCAGGAACATAACGGGATCGCCAACCTTGGGCTGTTGCTCGTAGGAGCGGAAGGTACGAACGACCTCTTGCCAGATCGTTTGAGGGAATCCCAGCTTATTGCGGTAGTAAGCATCGTAGCGAGGAGTGGTTTTGTTGATTGTTCCGGGCAGCCTTTTATGGTCTGTAACGTAACAAGCCGTGAAAACGTTGTTTATTCATTGAAGTATCTGAGGAAACAGATATGACTGGCTTACAAGAGGCAGGACGATTAGGACTCGAACCCTTGGGGGCAGAGCCTGTGGAATTACGCCCCAACTGGACCCAGAACGATGCTCAGGCTGTGATTTTGGCAGCTTATCGGCAGGTTCTGGGTAACGAGTATTTGATGAGCAGTGAGCGGTTAGTTGGGGCTGAATCGCTTTTGGTACAGGGTGCGATCTCAGTTCGGGACTTTGTGCGCGCGATCGCCATGTCAGACCTTTACCGTCAAAAGTTTTTATATCCTAACTTTCATGTTCGCTTTATTGAGTTGAACTACAAGCATCTTCTCGGACGGGCACCCTACGATCAAGCGGAAATTGCCTATCACATGGATCTGTTCATCTCTGAAGGATACGAAGCCGAGATTAATTCGTATCTTGATTCACCTGAGTACCAGAATAGCTTTGGGGATAACGTGGTTCCCTATCATCGCGATTTTCAACTGGATCACTCTGGACAACGAGCCATTGGCTTTAGTCGCTTGCTGCACCTGTATCGTGGCTATGCCAGTAGCGATCGCTCCCAGGGGCAAAAACAACCTCGTCTGACCTGGGAAGTTGCGAGAAACCTAGCGACTCCGATTACGTCTCCCAACCCCGGCGCACTCTCCGGTGGCTTAGGAGGAAGTCGAGGTGATGTCTATCGGCTTCGCGTTCTGCAGACGGCTCCCCGTGGTGCGGCTGCGGTGCGCCGAAGCACGGTTGAGTATCTCGTTTCCTATGACCAACTGACACCGAAGCTCCAGCAGCTCAGTCGTTCTGGTAGCAAGATAATTAGTGTGACCGCTGTTTAATCGGCGTTCCGCAGAAGAGCGCTTTTGTACGGGGCAGACTCGTGCAAAAGCGCTCGAACTATGACAGAGTGCCGGACATTCTTCAATGTCAGTAGATCACAAACCTTGTTTAGATCTCCCCTAGCCCCCTTTCCTAAAGGGGAAACTGAGCCAAAGATGGTTTGAGATCTCCCTTTTAAGGGGAATTTAGGGGGATCAAATCCAGAGGTCATCGTGAAATAAACCTATTTTTGATCTACTGAATGTAGGCAAATCCTGAATCTATCGAATGGAAGCATCCAATTGTTCGTGAAACGCATGGCTTCGTTCGCCATAGATTCATGTCTTTTTTGTTTACTTACTCCATTTGACTGATTCTGTTGCAACCTTACTGAAGGAGAATATACTTAGGTGGCTATTACAACAGCAGCATCTCGTTTAGGGACATCGGCATTTAGTGATGCCGCGCCATTAGAACTACGCTCAAATTCGACGCCGGGCGAAGTAGAAGCCGTGATCTTGGCGGTCTATCAACAAGTTTTGGGAAATCCTCACCTTTTGGATTCAGAGCGTCTTGTAATTCCTGAATCCCTCCTGCGGGATGGTCGCATCACGGTGCAGGAATTTGTCCGTCAGGTCGCCAAATCCGAACTTTATAAGCAGAAGTTCTTCTACGGCAATTTCCACAGCCGGACGATTGAGTTGAACTACAAGCACCTCTTGGGACGGGCACCCTACGACCAGTCGGAAATTACCGAGCATATGAATCTGTATCAGTCAAAGGGCTTTGATGCAGATATCGATTCCTACATTGATTCCCAGGAATATCAAGATAGCTTTGGTGACAATATTGTGCCCTATTACCGGGACTTGGTGACCACAGGTGCGGGTCAGCGTTCGGTTGGCTTTACGCGTCTTCTGCACCTATATCGTGGCTATGCCAACAGCGATCGCGCCCAGTTAATTGGTAAGACGCCTCGCTTGGTGACCGAACTAGCTCGCAATACGGCCTCTGCGGTCATTCCGCCATCAGGAGGCGCAGGGGGTTTTGCGTTTTTACCCGCCAAGAAAGGAGAGACTTCCTACAGTGCGTTTGGGGGGTCCAAGGCGTTTAAGTCGGGTCGGCTGTTCCGGGTTGAAGTTGCAGCGATTAGCGGGCCAGGGTATCCCAAAGTGCGCCGAGTTAACAAGGTTGTGATTATTCCCTACGAGGAGCTAACGCCGCACATGCAGCGCGTCCAGCGCCAGGGCGGTAAGATCGCGAGTATTACGGAACTCTAATTCCTGACCTACTCTTGGGTGAGAAAGATGGCACAAAGCGTGGCGATCTTTACCTTGGGAGAGGCTAAGGTTTCAAATTTAAACACCCTGCTTGGGCGATTGGGTCAATGACCGAGTCGCCCTTTTATGTAGTTCAGGCAAACTGCACAAAACGTTTCTGTAGCAATGACTAGCTTTGCATCCGCCACGATTTAATCTCTTTCATCGGTTTCATCAAGTCCATTGCGTATGTTCAGACCTTTAGCAGTCAATCCAGATTCCTCGATCGCGTTCTAGGATACGCAGTAAATTGATCAGGAATCTTCTCTGCAAGCTATGCTCTGCCTAAAAAATCCTCAAATTTTTGGGTGTTTTAAGTCGGAGTATGGGCAGTACAGGGCTCGAACCTGTGACATCCTGCTTGTAAGGCAGGCGCTCTACCAACTGAGCTAACCGCCCGACCACAAGAAATAATAGTAGCAGAACAAACTGCATTTTGTGCAACAAATTTCGATTAAATAGAAACAGACTTGCAAAACATTTGTTCTGTCGCTGTACTTAACTCGTTTAGGGATGCCCTCTGGACGTACGCACGATCGCATTACCTTGTGGAGCTTGCCTCTGGTAACAGGGCTAAGCCTTGCCGTTACCACTAACCCTAGCCTAACGCTATGGGTGGCTGCTGGGTTTTTATTTGGTGGGCTAATGCTTGGCCCTGACTTAGATATTCACTCGGTGCAGTATAAGCGCTGGGGCTGGTTTCGCTGGATTTGGTTGCCCTACCGAGGCAGTATGCGCCATCGATCGCCCCTGTCCCATGCACCGATTACGGGCACTGTGATTCGGGTGATTTATTTAGGATGCTGGCTGGGGCTGGGCTGTCTTGTGGGGTTAACCCTAATCAACGAGGTTTTCCAAGTGGGGTGGAGTTGGGGTGAAATAGGGGATGTATTTTGGCGATCGCTCCATCGGTATCGATATCAGGCTCTCGCGGTTCTCGTCGGTCTAGAGTTAGGAGCCTCTAGCCACTACCTTGCGGATTGGTTGGTTTCGACCCATAAGCGAGTCAAACACTACGGCTGGCAGGCGGCATTGCCCAAGGAGAAGTCAAAGTCTACGAAAGGACGGCGATCGCCCCGATCGAAATCATCGAGATCAACCGTTTCTAAACCAAAACCATCAGCAAGTTCCCAACCCGAGGGAATAGACCCTAAGGTTTCGCCTACGTCACCCTCGGCGTTGCCCCCTTCACCATCCGAGTCCGCCCCTGATCATCCGAACTCTCCATCGGAGTCTGGCAGCCGTTTCTAGTTCCTCATTCCCTTCTGATTCTAGAAGCGTACAATAGGGAAAACAGCGAGAACGAGAGTTATGAGTGTTGTTGTGCCTGACGAAATCTTAACTGCAACTCGCATGACTGAGGCTGAAATGCGTCAAGAAATTGCTGTCATGCTCTTTCAGCGCGAAAAACTGACTCTTGCTCAAGCCAGTCGTTTTGCAGGAATGCACCGCGTTGCCTTTCAACATCTCCTCGCCAGTCGCCATATCCCAGTGCATTATGGGGTGGAAGATTTTGAGCAAGACATTCAAAACTTGCGGGAACTAGGGAGATTGTGATTATTGTCAGTGATACATCATCCATCAATAACCTCGCTGCAATCAATCATCTCCACCTCCTTCATCAACTGTATGGAACGGTTCTTATTCCTGAAGCTGTTTATCGAGAACTAACTGACCCTGATTTCCCTGTTGCAGGGGCGACCGAAGTCAAAACCCTTGAATGGATTCAAACTCGTGCTGTTAGCGATCGCCCCTTTGTTGAAGTCTTGAGCAACGAGCTTGATATTGCAGAAGCTGAGGCGATCGCCCTAGCAGTTGAGGTTCAAGCGGATCAAGTTCTGATTGATGAACGCCGAGGACGGCTAATCGCAAGTAGACCACACCTGCGCTACACAGGTATCCTAGGAATCTTAGTCGAAGCGAAGAGCCAAGGCTTGATTGCTGATGTTAAACCTTTATTGAATGCGTTGATCAGTGAGGCTGGATTTTGGGTTACGGAACCTTTGTACAACAGCGTTTTGCAACGTGTTAATGAGATTGATCTCCCTTAGCCTTTTGAGTTAAAAGGTAGGCTTTGTGATTGTCCCATGGGGAAATAAGGCTATTTCAACGTTTGATGGACCAGAGGAGCCACTCAATGGGTACGGATGGCACACGATAGTCTATCAATATCGGTGATGAAATGGTGAGCTATGGGCGATACCCAGCCAACCGCAATTCGTTTTGAGGGATGTTGGCTCACAGGTTTACCTCCATCCCAGTACACTAGGGGATGATGATCGTTTCCGCGCCCCCTGTGAATCCATCCCCCACCCCCCTGAACCCCGAATCCAAACTTTTGCGATCGCTGCAAGACCTTGTGGATGTCGTCGCCCAGTTGCGATCGCCCGATGGCGGCTGTCCGTGGGACTTAGAGCAAACGCCCCAGAGCCTGACCCCCTACATTGTGGAAGAAGCCTACGAAACGGTAGACGCCATCCGTCAAGGCGACCCAAAGGCGATCGCCAATGAGTTGGGAGATCTCTTGCTTCAAGTGGTACTGCAAGCGCAGATCGCCCAGGAATACGAACAGTTTGATCTGGCAACGGTCGCCGAGGGAATTACGGCAAAACTGATTCGTCGCCATCCCCATGTCTTCGGTGAAGTTGATGTCGCCAATGTCGATGAGGTGAGAAAAAACTGGGAACAGATCAAGGCCGCCGAGGAACACGCCGACGATCCCACCGTTGTGTCCCTGGAAACAGCCCCGCAGTCTACCGCCCTCACCCCCCGACTCCAGCGCTATGCGCGATCGCTCCCACCGATGATGGCCGCCATGAAAATTTCGGTGCGGACAGCGGAAGTGGGGTTTGAGTGGGAAACGATTGATGGCGTGTGGGAAAAATTTCACGAAGAACTAGACGAATTCCAAACGGCGATCGCCTCCGAATCCAAAGAAAGACAGCAAGAGGAATTGGGGGATCTTCTCTTTGGACTCATCAATATTGGTCGCTGGTTAGGACTCGACCCCAGAGCGGCATTACAAGGCACCAACGACCGCTTTATCCAACGCTTTGCTAAGGTCGAAGCCCTCGCCGAGCGTCCCCTGGCAGACTACAGCATTGACGAACTCGAAGCCTTTTGGCAGAAAGCAAAAGCTATGCTGAAAGCCGCATCCAATCCTCAACCCGATTAGACGACCGTGGCCAAACAACGACTCGATACCCTCCTGGTTCAGCGCAACTTATGCGAATCCCGACAGAAAGCGCAACGGCTGATTCAAGCGGGAGAGGTGCGTGTAAATCAACAGGTGGTAGACAAACCTGGTGCGTCTATTGATGAGACGGCTGACATCGAAGTGAAGGCGCGATCGCCCTTTGTGTCTAGAGGGGGTGAAAAGCTGGCAAAGGCGATCGCTGAATTTCCGATTGAGGTTGAAGGGCGCATTTGTCTAGACGGGGGCATTTCTACGGGCGGATTCACCGACTGTCTCCTCCAAGCGGGAGCCGCCAAAGTCTATGGGGTCGATGTTGGGTATGGTCAGGTGGCATGGAGTATCCGTCAAGATCCACGGGTGATTTTGCGCGAACGAACGAATCTCCGCCACCTTACGCCTCACGATCTCTACGGCATGGAGGAACCCGTTGACCAATCCCCCTTCTCTGATCTGGGTGTTGTGGATGTCTCATTTATCTCGTTGTCTAAAGTTCTTCCGGCACTTTGGGCACTGCTTCAATCTCCCCGTGAGGTGATTCTATTGGTGAAACCTCAGTTTGAAGTGGGTCGGGACAAGATTGGTAAAAAGGGAGTGGTGCGTGATTCCAAAGACCAGGCTGGGGCGATCGCCCAAGTCCTTCAGGCGGCGGAATCGCTGGGCTGGCAGTACGCGGGGCTCACTTGGTCACCGTTGTTGGGGCCGGCGGGAAACATAGAGTATTTACTCTGGTTGCGAATGGATACCGATACTCGCTTCCCGTCGTTGCAAGAGTTGGAAACCCTGACGAAGACGGCCTATAGGTCTCTAAACTCTCCAGAACTCGCTCCAGAAAATGAACCTACGTAAATACCTGTGTTCTAGTGTTGAAAATGCCCTATGATTCCCTTGCAATCATTGATTCTCTTTATCTTTTCGGGTCTATGTGAGATTGGGGGTGGATACCTGATCTGGCAGTGGATTCGGGAGGGCAAAAGCGGTTGGCTGGTCTTAATCGGAGGGCTTCTGCTCACAATCTACGGGTTTATTGCTACCCTGCAACCTGCAACCTTTGGACGGGCGTACGCTGCCTATGGTGGAATTTTTATTATCCTCTCTATTCTTTGGGGATGACAGATAGACAACGTGATCCCCGATCGCCTGGATTGGCTGGGAGCAACCATCATTTTGGTGGGTGTATTTGTGATGATGTATGCGCCTAGACCGTAGACTAGATTTGCGTTACGCCGAACGAGTCTCCGTCAAGGAAGCAGCATTTGAACATCGATACTGATATCAGGAAACGCGAGTGGCGAAATTGCACCTGTGGCGAGCCGCTGTTCGGATCGATAGTTGCCATGCAGCGGATCACGATACACAATCAGTTCACCAGCACGGAGATTCGCAACCCAATAGTCAATAATTCCGGCTGTGGCGTAGACCTGGCGTTTTTCCTCTGTGTCTTTCGTAAGACTGGTACGAGAGAACTCAATGATCAAAAATACGTCCTCTGCTGAGGGATGGGCGTTTCGGTAGGGTTGAGGTTTAACTAGAGCAATGTCCGGTTCAGGTTCACTAGCAGTTTCAATCAGGGTGATGGGTTTATCAACCCGGACTCGATAGCGCCCTTGGGAGAACTGAATAAAGTACTCATTCGCATTCGTACTCAGATCCGCATGATCGGAGCCTTCCGGCGATATCTCAACAATCCATCCATTGAGGAGTTCAATTGGGCGACCTTCAAACAGACCCGCGTTAATCATGGTGTGGTAGTCATCTAACGTCCAACGGGCGATCGCAACACTCACAGCAAATCTCCTTCAGCCAGGAATAGGGTAGGCACTGCCCACCCTAAAAGTGCTTCTAATGGAAAAAGGCTTAAATCCTCGCTTCTTCCTTTACCAGCTTTTCCCAACCCAATTCATTCAGGTTTTGGTTTCGGCGTAGGGGACGGGTGGCTAACTCTAAAATATCACGCGCATTTGCAAACCCGTGAATCTGGGCAAAGGTGAACTCTACCGACCACTTGGTATTAATCCCCCGGGCCTCTAAGGGATTCGCATGTGCCATTCCCGTAATCACCAAATCTGGCTGAAGCTCATAGATCCGCTGAATCTGGTTGTAGTTATCCGGCTTCTCGATAATCTTCGGCAACGGCACACCCATCTCATGGCAAGTCTGCTCCAGCATCGCCAGTTCTGCCGCTTGATAGCGCTTGTCCATGTAGGGAATGCCTACTTCTGGACAGGTCATGCCGCAGCGAATCAGGAATCGTGCCAAAGAGATTTCCAAGAGGTTATCCCCCATGAAAAAGACCGACTTGCCGCGCAGGATTTGAATATAGTCCTCCAACGATGCCCAGATTTGCTGTTCTCTTTCTTCCAATCCCTTGGGTTCAATGCCAAAGACCGAACAAATCTTTTCTACCCAGGCACGGGTTCCATCGGGGCCAATCGGGAACGGTGCGCCAATGAGTTTGCACTTGCGGCGGCGCATCAGGGTTGTTGCGGTGCGGGAGAGGAAGGGATTCACGCCACAGACATAGTATCCCTCTTCAATTACAGGTAATTCGGTGTAGCGTTTGGCGGGTAGCCAACCGGAAACTTGAATACCCTGTTTCTTCAGTTCCAGCGTCAGTTGGGTGACAACCGGATCGGGTAGAGAGCCAAAGAGAACGAGGGGGGGATGGTCTACATACTCAGAAACTTCTGTAGCGATCTCTTCTTTTTGACGCCCAAAGCTGAGCAGTTTTTGAATGGCATTGCGCTCTTCTTTTTCCTGTTCGGTTTCTACCTTGCTGGGGCATCGTTGCGCCATTGCCGCCAGAACTGTATCTTCTCCTTGGGTAAAGGCGTAGTCGAGTCCATTTGCCCGCGCAACTACGATAGGAATGCCGATCTCCGCTTCCAGTTTCGGGGCTAACCCCTCTAAATCCATCTTGATAATTTCGGTGGTGCAGGTGCCGATCCAGACGATGACGCTGGGGTTGCGATCGCGCTTAATCTGTTCACATAACCGCTTCAGTTCGTTGTAGTCGTTGAGCTGAGCGGAAATGTCACCTTCCTCCAGTTCCGCCATCGCGTAGCGGGGTTCGGCAAAGATCATCACACCCATCGCATTTTGGAGGAAATAGCCACAGGTCTTTGTGCCGATTACCAGAAAGAAACTATCTTCTATTTTTTGATAAAGCCATGCGACGCAGCTAATCGGGCAAAAGGTATGGTAGTTTCCGGTTTCGCAATCAAATTCCAGCGATTGGGGTTGGGTTTGGGAAAGCGTCATAGGTGAAATCCTCGTGAGGTCTAGGTAATCCGTGATTCGTTCAGAGTAGGGGCAGAGTTTGTTGTGGAATTTCCATCTTCAAGGGTCTATCTACTAAACCCGTCCGTACAAGCGATCGCCCCTGTCACCATCTCCGAGAACTGTGGAGCCGTGGCCTTACCGAACCCCATTACCGATTAACGGTTAGTGCCAGTCCCGACCTGCGGGTTGAGACATCGGTTTTGTACCTTGGCAGGTTTCGTCAGCGATCGCTGGCTTGGCCGGACGCTGAAACACCTTTTCAGAAACGGATGCCTGGGTAGCTTCGGGCAATAATTTGGGGTTTGGCTCAGCAGGGGTAGGAGGCAACTCGCTAATTGCTTTGTCGGGATTAAAGTCCAATTCGAGGGCTTTAATGATGCGATCGGGATCGGAACTTAAATCCACAATGAGGGGCAAGAGTTCGTTTAGGTTCGGTTCTAGGGCGGCCAAGGAAGCCAGAATAAAGCCAGAGGATGGACGACGCACGCCATCAACATTGCTCCAAACTCGAAGGCGAGTAATCCAGGGGCGATTATCGCGGTAGTACTCAAGCCACTTGTGTTTTAGGCTTTTGCGAAGTTGCTGGGTATTCACAACCGATGGATATTACTAAAGGACACAGAACACTGGATGAGTGGGATTCGATGGACAAGATCCGCAGTCGAGAGGGCGATCGCTACACCGGATCAAGTCTAAAGATCTCCGTCATGCCAATGCTCCGAGCCTAAGTCTATACCATCATCAGGTCTAACTCATCTTCAACTTTCGGAGGTTGGGCGTTGAGATAAAAGTCGGATAACAATGCAAACAATTCTCGATCCTGGGCATCGTTGGGCACTACGCCTTCGGGCATGGCTAAAAGCTGATCCGCCACGTTCAGATAAAAGTCACAAACGTAGTTAAGGGAAGGATCTTTCTCCGCCATTTCAAACAGCGTCTTGCCTTTTACCCGCGATACGCGAATATCTTCGATCAAGGGCAGCACTTCTAGCACAGGCATGGGCACTGCCTCAATATATTTCTCAATCAGATCGCGCTTAGAGGTGCGGTTGCCGATCAGTCCTGCTAACCGGAGGGGGTGGGTGCGGGCTTTTTCGCGTACGGATGCCGCAATTCGGTTGGCGGCAAACAGGGCGTCAAACCCGTTGTCGGTCACAATCACGCAATAGTCGGCATAGTTTAGGGGAGCCGCAAATCCACCGCAGACCACGTCGCCCAATACATCGAACAAAATGACATCGTACTCATCAAAGGCATTGAGTTCTTTAAGCAGCTTCACCGTTTCACCGACGACGTAGCCACCGCAGCCTGCCCCAGCGGGAGGGCCACCTGCTTCCACGCAATCGACCCCGGCATAGCCTTTGTAAATCACATCTTCCGGCCAGATGTCTTCATAGTGAAAGTCTTTCGCTTGCAAGGTATCGATAATCGTCGGAATCAAGAACCCAGTCAGCGTAAACGTGCTGTCATGCTTAGGATCGCAACCAATTTGCAGAACCTTTTTGCCACGCTTTGCCAGGGCAACCGAGATGTTGCAACTTGTGGTTGACTTACCGATTCCGCCTTTGCCGTAGACTGCTAGTTTCACGCAGAGTATCTCCTAAAACTTTTGAATCTGAAATGCCGAATTTGAAAAAGACTTGGGAAGTGTGGCCTTACTGAAATCAGCACTTCCCAAAGCCTCAGCCTTAATTGCCTCAGTGGGTAACTGACTGCATTATTGACGAGCGGTGGCTGAATCGGGAAGGGGCTCTTCGATTAACTAGGGTCTTAAATCGGTGTTTAGAAGATTGATAAGACCCTAGGAATTTTTCATCCGTCCTAGAAGCTTTAAAAGGCTATAAAAGATAGCTAACCAAATTTTATTTTTTGTTTTTTATAAAAAACAGAACAAAAGACAAAAAATTCTCATTGATTTACCTGTGCTGTCCACCGCTATTCCGTCCCATAAGTTCTTGAATCCTTGTCCAGAGCGATCGCCCTTTGTTGGCCTTGCCTCTAATGCCCTTCCTCGTTCACAAAATGGCTAGACAGCGGAGGATGCAGGTTATTCAAGGAGCGATCGCCCTTTGGATTGACTTGGGGATCGCGACAAGTTTGGGACATCCGAGAGCTAAACTGGGAGATCCTGAAGAGGGCAAAATGTCTGGCATGGTGGAAGACAGATTCGTTGGGATCGCCCCTCTGTAAAAAAAGATGAATTTTTTGATATTTCCAGTTGGAACGTTACCTTTCGATAAGTTTGCGTTCAATGCAATAATCCGGAGAGGTCAAACATGTGCGATCGCCAGACGGTCTGAACACGCGAGGATCGCATGCAGGCTTGGAACCTTAAACCCTGGCCATCGTCCGAACAGTCAAGGGCTTGGTGAACCATCGGTTGGCACGCGATTTAGACCCAAATGTAGTGTGTGAGTGGAGTGAGTGGAGTGAGTGGACAATCCAGCATGAAAAATCAACGGCTGATGATGATGGGATCGCTAGGCGTTGTTGCGGCCATCATTGCTAGTTTGATGCCGTCCCTCGTTTTGGCGCAGAGTGTTTCCCCCTCGCCCAACGCTACACCCGTCGTCCTCAGTTCTGGGGTCGCCTTTTTTGAAAATATTACGCTGACGTCGCCCTTCATGCCTGATCCGGCTGTGGTACACGGGATCAGCGGTGGAGATGTGCCTGCCGAGGAGGTCGCAGGGCGTCCCGAAACGGCGACCGGGGCATGCATCGGCTTCATTGATTCGGAACCGGATCATCGCATGACGTTGAACACTCCCTTTGACCTGTTGAGTTTGCGCGTACAGGCTACCGATGACACCACGCTGGTCGTTCGCGGCCCAGGCGGTGTGTGGTGCAATGATAACTACACAGACTGGAACCCCGGTATTGTGGGGCAATGGCTGTCTGGAACCTACGACATCTGGATTGGGTCGCTATCCCAGGGAGAGTATTATCCCTACGTGTTGGAATTCAGCGCAACGGCGGAATAACAGGCATTAGAAGCGATCGCCCGAAACGCTGACCGTTAGCGATCGCTCCGATTATTGCGATAGCGTTCGGCCTTGTCGTTTTCTCCGGATGACCGATAGAGAGCAAGGAGCAAACAAATAATGCCGATATTGATCGACACGTCGGCAAGATTAAAAACCGGGAAGTTAATTAGGCGGAAATCTAGAAAATCGACAACCTCACCTGCTGCAAAACGATCGATGCCGTTCCCTAGCGCTCCGCCTAGGATGCATCCGTACCCAACTTGCTCTAGCTTACTCATGGATGGCCCCGCGATCGCCAAGATCACCAGCCCTAAACTGACCAACAATGAAAGCCACCGCAGCCACTCGGTTTGTCCACTCAAAATACTGAAGGCCGCCCCCGTATTCGTGACGTAGGTCAAGTGAAACACACCGGGCCATAGTGGGATGGTGTCTCCGATATCCAACGCTTGCACTGTCCAGTACTTGGTAAGCTGATCCAGCGCTAAGCTGACGATTGCCGCAAGCCAAAATAGCCGATTTTTAATGCTCATGCGAGGGATCACACTCAATAAAACAGTACGTTTCGGAGAATCCAGGCAATGATTGTGACGGCACACACAACGGCGAGTTGACCAGGCAACGGTGCCAGTGTGTAGGTGAGCATCTGCTGCCAAAACGGGGTTTGAGCCAAGTTAAACCATTGAAACCCGTGGGCGATCGCCAAATAGCTTAGCCCCGTCAGGTGAATAGCCGCCAGTCCCGATAAACAGCTAAAGGCTAGGGATTCCAGCCGCGCCGGAACCTTGAACGCCAAGAAGCCACACAACCAAGCCCCAGGAACAAATCCTAGCAGATAACCGAACGTGGGACGGGTGATGTACTGCAATCCGCCGCCCTCGGTAAAAATATTGAGCCAGGTGAGACCCAGCAGAAGATAGGCCAATTGGGAAATAAGCCCTGCCCGCTGCCCCCCCAGGCAACCCGCCAGGAGAACTGCCCCGACCTGGTAGGTGACTCCTAGGGAATGGGCGTGAACTTCACCGTTTCCCCATGTCCACGGTGGACTCGCCATAAAGGCTTCCAAAAATGTGCCGCCAATGGTCAGCAGTAGACCAATGAACGCCCAGAGCAATTCGGCAGGAGCAGATACTTTCAATGGCAATCGCAACGCAGTAGGGGGATAACGTATTCACACAAACCATGCATCCTCAGGATAAAGGATACGTAGCGTTTTCGTATCCCCCATCCTATCTTGGATCGTTGGGATTGGAAGTGAATTCACAAATCCTTATGATTATCATCGGGAAACATCGAGATTCTGGGAGATTGGGGCTATTCCCAGGCCGAATGGGCCACTGATTAATATCAACTTTGAGTTTTAAATTCTCAGTTTTGAGTTGTAGATGTGTTGCACCACCAGCGATTCCAGTACTGAATCTGTAGCTGGAATTTAAGAAATTGAGTATGAACAGATTTGACATCACTCAAACCCCAAAACTCAAAATTCAAAACTGACAGCAGATTCCTTGACTGTTGTATAAGTACAGCATCGAAATTTTTTAGCGAAACTTCGGCCAAATCCACCTGCATTCAGAGGTATAACTGATAGATGGAACGATACATACTGCTTCGACGTTGACGTGACGTTGCCCCGTTCAACTCCGAGGGTTTCACAATGTATGGGGTTCGCGTACGCAGATGTGTTGAGTAGAAGAATTAAGAGGACAGAGCATGTCGGATAACCGAAGAAGTCAGGTGGTCACCCAAGGGGTGCAGCGATCGCCCAACCGTGCATTGTTACGGGCAGTCGGATTCAGCGATCCAGATTTTCAAAAGCCCATTGTCGGCCTTGCCAACGGCTACAGCACCATCACTCCTTGCAACATGGGCATTAACGACCTCGCTAAGCGAGCCGAGGTGGGATTGCGGGATGCCGGAGCCATGCCCCAAATGTTCGGTACGATCACCATCAGCGATGGAATTTCGATGGGAACGGAGGGGATGAAGTATTCCCTGGTGTCCCGTGATGTGATTGCCGATTCCATTGAAACGGTGTGCAACGGTCAAAGTTTAGACGGGGTGCTGGCGATTGGGGGCTGCGATAAGAATATGCCCGGTGCCATGATTGCGATCGCCCGAATGAATATTCCCGCCATCTTTGTGTATGGAGGAACCATTAAGCCCGGACACCTGAACGGACAAGACCTTACCGTAGTCAGTTCCTTTGAGGCCGTAGGGCAGTACAGCGCTGGCAAAATTAGCGAACAAGAACTGATGGAGGTGGAGCGCCACGCCTGCCCCGGTGCGGGGTCTTGCGGGGGGATGTATACGGCAAACACCATGTCGTCCGCCTTTGAAGCCATGGGCATGAGCCTGATGTATTCCTCGACGATGGCGGCAGAAGACGAAGAAAAAGCCGAAAGCGCCGAAAAGTCCGCCCATGCGTTGGTACACGCCATTCACAACCAGATTTTGCCCCGCGACATCCTCACCCGCAAAGCCTTTGAGAATGCGATTTCCGTGATCATGGCGGTGGGCGGATCAACGAACTCCGTACTGCACCTATTGGCGATCGCCCATTCTATTGGTGTACCGCTCACGATCGATGATTTTGAAACGATTCGTGCCCGTGTACCTGTCCTGTGCGACCTCAAACCCTCCGGTCGCTTTGTCGCCACGGATCTGCACAAGGCAGGCGGCATTCCCCAGGTGATGAAAATGCTACTGGAACATGGCTTACTGCATGGCGATGCTCTGACCATCACCGGACAAACTATTGGGGATCTGCTGAAGGATATTCCCGCTGAGCCTCGCGCCGATCAAGAGGTGATTCGTCCCTGGAGCAATCCCATGTATCCCGATGGACATTTGGGCATTTTGAAGGGCAACCTAGCGACGGAAGGTTCTGTTGCCAAGCTAACAGGCATCAAAAAGCGGCAGATCACTGGCCCCGCCCGGGTGTTTGAATCCGAAGAAGAATGCCTGAAAACCATTCTTGCCAAGGAAATCCAGCCTGGAGATGTGATCGTGATTCGCTATGAAGGCCCCAAGGGTGGCCCTGGGATGCGGGAAATGCTAGCTCCGACTTCCGCCATTATCGGCGCAGGATTGGGTGACTCGGTGGGCTTGATTACCGATGGACGCTTCTCTGGCGGTACCTACGGGATGGTGGTCGGTCATGTGGCACCGGAAGCCTACGTGGGGGGCACGATCGCCCTGGTTCAGGAAGGGGATTCGATCACCATTGATGCCGATGCCCGACTGTTGCAACTCAATGTACCGGATGAGGAACTGGAGCAGCGGCGGGCGTCCTGGACTCCTCCGGCTCCTCGGTATACCAGCGGTGTGTTGGCGAAGTATGCCAAGTTAGTGTCGTCTAGCAGTTTGGGTGCGGTGACGGATCTGAACCTGTTCTAGAATCTGGGTCTAACGCGAAGATTGTCTAACCGTTTCAGTTCTGATGTATGGAGCTGAAACGGTTTTGTCGTCTGAATTGAATGGATTTTTGCTGGGGAAAGCGCATTAATTCGCTGATCTACCGTTCAAAGCTAACAGGGCTGAGCCATAGGCCGCATCGGTATGAGAGGCCACAGAGACAGAAACCGGAAGATGGCGATCGCGAATCTTCAGCCAAGCCGGATTCTTTGCGCCACCCCCTGCGGTGTAAACGTGGGTGAGAGGTGTTGCGCCCAAGTCTTGCAACCGTTGATATCCCAAAGCTTCGATCCGAGCGATGCTCTCCAGCAATCCGTGGAGAAACACAACCGGATCGGTGGGTCGGGGGCCTAATCGGGGTTGTAAGGTCGGATCGTTAACGGGAAATCGTTCCCCCGGTTTAACTAGGGGATAGTAGTCTAAGAGGCTGGGCGAGTCTACCGGAATCTGGGCACTCAGGGTTTCTAACTCGGCATTGGTAAAAAACTGACGCAGAACCGCTCCTCCAGTGTTCGACGCACCCCCCACCAACCACAGATCCCCCAAGCGATGGCTGTAAATTCCCAAGGCTGGGTCATCAATGCGGGTTTTGCTGAGTAGCTTGAGGACAAGGGTTGAGCCTAAAGAGGTGACAGCTTCCCCCGGTTGGGTGGCACCACTGGCGAGAAAGGCCGCGATACTGTCCGTGGTTCCGGCATAGACGCAGCAGGTAGACGGAATCTGAAATTGGTGGGCGATCGCCCCATCCACGGTGCCAATCTGCTCCCCCGGCCCATACACCCGTGGCAGAGTGATCTGATGGTTCGCGGCGTACATTAGCAACCAGTCGGGATAGGTGAGCGTGCCCACGTCGTAGCCCAATTTCAAGGCGTTGTGGTCGTCGCTGATTCCCAACCGCCCATGTAGTAAAAACGCCAGCCAATCGGCCTGATGCATGAGATAGGTTCCGGCAACGGGCACCCCCTGTTCGACCCACGCCACCACCTTGGCAAAGGTGGAGGTAGAGCTAATCACAGCATGGTTGGCAGGGGCGATCGCCCGCACGACATCTAGCACGATCTCATTCTGAGCATCGTTATACATCAACGGTTCCGTGATTGGCTGTCCAGAGGTATCACACAGCATCACCGTCGATGAGGTGCCATTGAGGGCGATCGCTCCCAGGCGTGATCGGAGTTCCGGTGGAATTTGGGTCAGCAATTGATACAGACTATCCCGCCAGAGCTTGGCTTTTCCCTGATCTAGCTCCGGAAAGACAACGTGGGATTGAGCGCAGACGGTGCGATCGCCATCGATCACCACTGCCCGTGCTCCAGAGGTGCCAACGTCAATGCCCAGTGCTAGCATTCACGCTCCTTAGCGGTTATTCCATGCGGTTTCAGCAGCGGCGATCGCCTCATCCACCGTCGATTGTTCCAACATGGCCGATTGCAGATTGGTGTACATGATCTTCTGCAACTCTTTAATATCCGAAATCGTGGGTAGCAATACCTCCGCATCCGCCATTTGGCTAGCGCTGACCACCCGTGCTTTCTCCGCTGGATTCGTTTCATCACTCGTCGTCGAGAAATAGCTGTTGTCCAGGGATGCAACGGTGGAGGGTAAAACGTTTGCCTGTTTAGCAAAGGTGAGCTGATTTTCGGGATTGGTGACGTAGAGGGCAAAATTTAGAGCCGCGTCCGGCTGATCCGTACTGCGCGGAATCACCAAATTCATCACCGCCACATTTTTCTTACCCGTATCTCCGGTGATCTGCGGCGATGCAGACGAAATCGCGGCAATACTCGGCGCATTCGTGGCGATCGTTGTGAGGAACTGCGGCCCCGTAGATAGCAGCGCCGTTTCGCCCGATTGATAGAGTTCAATGCCACGGCGATGGCCTTGGGTCAGGACTTCCTGGGGAAGCAAACCCTGTTGGTACAAATCCACCCAGTACTGAAACGCCGCTTTCCCAGCGGGTGTGTTGAAGGCGGCTTTACCCTCACTGTCGATCAGGTCAACACCCATCTGCACCATCGACTGCAACACCTCTGCGGAATCCTCTGGCACAAAGGTTATGAAAAAGGCGTACTTTCCGGTTTTCTCCTTCACCTGCTTAGCAGCCGTCGCGAGTTCCGCAAACGTGGCCGGAGGTTCACTAATACCTGCGGCCTTTAGGAGATCGGTGTTGCTCACGGTAATGCTCGTGGCTAAATACCAGGGAATCCCAAAGCTTTGGCCATCCACCTTGTTAGCCTCCCAAATTTTGGGCAAATACAGCGCTTGCTGATCGGGAGAAACTTTGTCATCCAACGGCATCCAAGCGTTGCGTCCGGCAAGCTGCGCAGCAAAATCAGGGTTTAGGTTGACCACATCCGGAGCGGTGTTTGCGGATACAGCCGTCAGAATTTTGCTTTGCATATCTGCCCACGGTACATCCGTCCAGCGCACCTTTACGCCTGGATTTTCGGTTTCAAACTCGGCAATGAGCTGGTTAAAGTAGTCTGTAAACTCCGGCTGGAGCTGCATTGTCCAAAATTCAACGTCCTGTGTGCCATCCGTAGCCGAAGTCGAGCTTTGCGGAGCCGAGGCGCAGCTCACCATCCAGCTCATAATCAAGCCTAAAACAGCAAAGATTCCTAGGCGTTTCCAGTTCCTCATATTGGTTATAGAGATATCCTTTCATAAGCATCAATACTATATCAGGCACCTCGATCCCTTTTTGAACAATCGAATAGGGTGAAGTTCTGCGATCGCCCATTATGGAGATCTTCAGCGGACTTAATTAAGGGCTAGACTTTCCTATTGAGGGTAGTCTTTTTTAGTATGAGGATAAGGAAAAAGAGGTCATCTCCTTAACAGTTGGATAATTGCAGGCGAATCTGTTCGTTGTATAGCAATCCTATTTGGATTGTGAAATGTGCGCCCCGTCGGGGCGCACATTTCACAACTCATCTTTTTCATAAATCACGTAGGAACGCTATAGTGATGGATGAAATTCCAAATCGCGGCAATATGATTATCCCTAGTTCTAATCAAGTTTATGTTTGTTAGGTTTCGCCGTTCCACGGCCATTTAAGGAAGAAGCAATCAGGAAGTTGCGTAACCAGTGATCATGATAGCGGAAGCCATTGAGGTTCTCAAAGGGAGACATCGAATGCAGCTCTAGTGCTTGAATCTTGCGTCCGTAGGGATGGAAATTCCACAGCAACGCCATCGCTCGTAAGCCTTGCCTTGCGGCTTCTAGCGTTCCATGAAAGTATTGCATTGCATGGCATACAAGATACGGTCTTGATAATTCATTCATAGGTCTACTTGCTTGCTGATGCGATAGGCATCTGGCAACGCAAAGGTGACCTTCAGTTGAGGGGCTTTGTTGGGCAAGGTTATCAGTTTCTGTCTGGCTTTATCGGGTAAGTCGTATTCCGGACGCTTTGCCCATTCCTCTAACCGACGCAGGCGTTGAGCAAACTGCCAGAGATGCCACAGTTTGTCGGTGACCAGTTTGAACACTCCAGAGGCTCGACGATACAGTTGTTGCACACTCAGTACGATACGCAAAAAACGCAGCACAATGGTGATGTTTGGAAACAGGGCGTTCCATGCCTGTTGGGTCGCCTCCCACCCATCGGTATTGACACTTTCAGGACAATCCTCTGGGTAGCTCTGGTGGGCTTCGAGTTGAACCTCTCCATAAGCCTGCTTCAGCGCTTCTGCGTCAGCCCGTTGAGTGACACTTACCCCTAAAAAGCACCCGACTGCGGCGGTTACGGCAATATACATCCGGTTTCCCTACCACCAACTATGCTTTTCATCGGCCACTAGGTGAGGGGGGGGGAACGCATCGGGGGCTTTCACCGTACTGCCGACAACCGATGCACGTCCTAAGGACTGGGTGGCATGGTACCAGTACATCGCTGAGTGTCCTAAGACATGAGCGATCCTCATTGCCGACGTTAGACGAACAAACAGGGCTGACGCACGGCTTGATGAAGCAATTTCTCGTAGCTGCGATTGGAGACAAGGTAGGCACCGAACCGTTCAAGGTGAGGATTGGTCATTTGAGCATCAAAAAGCAGAAATTGGCGCGATCGCAAGTGTTCCACCAGTTTCACCATCGCCACCTTTGAGCCCTCAGGAATCCGGTAAAACATAGACTCCCCGATAAACGCTCCGCCAATAGCAATGCCCAGGATTCCCCCTGCCAGCTCTTGCCCTTGCCAGGTTTCAAAACTGTGCGCCCAACCCGCCTGATGGAGTGCAATATAGATTTCTTTGAGTTCATCCGAGATCCACGTGGTCTCTCGATTGGCACATCCTTCGACAACAGCGAAGAAGTCTTTATTAATCGCAACCGTAAATCGATTTTGATTCAGCACCCGCTGGAGCGATCGCGGATAGCAAAAACGGTCGTCTAACGGAATCAGCGCTCGTTCGCGACTTGAATACCAAGAAAGCCCCTGGGTTTCGTCGTTTTCCATTAAAAAGTAGCCCTGGGCATAGGCTTGGATAATGGCGGGAATATTGTACTGAATGGGTACGACCTCCCAAGGCTTGTGAAAGATCCTACAACGATGGCGGGTTGGAGTCTAATCCAGTTTAGCCGAGCGATCGCCCCTATGCTCGATTTATAAACCGCTTGTATGAATGGGGGCAGGAAGGCAAATTGTGGCACAGCAGACATCTGATGTACAGGGCCAAAGAACAGGGTAGGATTGGGGTGCTGACCACTCGTTCGAGGAGATTTCTATGGTTGAACCCATTCCTCCAATTACGCTTCAGCCAGCGACCGATCCCCAACAAGAGGGAGAATGGCTCAAGCAAACTTTGCATAAATGGCTCAACACAGAGTTTATCCCAGAAGCGGTGAATGAACAGATTGCGTCGCGGGCAGCTCAGGTCTTTGTACGGCAGCGCATGGAGGGAGAAAACGATCTGGGGTCGTTGGTGATTGCGTTGGTGACGGAGATGCAAGCGTTTGATTTTTCGAACAGCTTCTATAGTGAGTTTGCGATCGCCAATGCGGTGAGTGATTTAGTTTTGGAAAGCTTGGGCATTGACAACCGCTGCTGTGGGCAATAGCAGATGTGGGCAATAAAAAAAGGCCAGCCCCCGTTCGGAAGGCTAGCCTTTCAAATTTAGGATGATAGCAATGGCTTAGGCGATCGCTGCCATTTTGACGTCGTTGCTGCTCAGGAGTTGCTGGAGTTCTTCAGCATCTACGGTTTCCTGCTCCACCAGCAGGTCTGCCAGTTTATCCAAAACGTGACGGTTGCCAATGAGAACCTCTTTCGCCCGACGATAGGCCTGATCCACTAAGTTGCGAACTTCTTCGTCAATCGCAGCGGCGGTTTCCTCGGAGAAGTCCCGCTCAGCGGCGATATCGCGACCGAGAAACATGTTGCCCTGCTGACGACCAAGAGCCACAGGGCCAAGGCGATCGCTCATGCCAAAACGCATCACCATCATGCGGGCATCCCGTGCTACCTGCTGAAGGTCATTTGAGGCTCCGGTGGTAATCTCTTCATCGCCAAAGACGATCTCTTCCGCAATTCGACCCCCCAGAGCAACGGCCATCCGATTTTGCAGATAGGAACGGGAGTAGAGACCAGAATCCAAGCGATCTTCGCTGGGAGTAAACCACGTGAGACCACCCGCCCGTCCGCGAGGAATGATGCTAATTTTCTGCACAGGATCGTAATCCGGCATCAAGGCACCGACCAAAGCGTGACCCGCTTCGTGATAAGCCACCAAGGACTTGCGCTTCTCGCTCATTACCCGATCTTTCTTCTCTGGCCCAGCGAGGACACGATCAATCGCATCGTTCACTTCATCCATTGAGATTTCAGTCAGGCTGCGACGTGCCGCGAGAATGGCTGCCTCGTTCAGCAAGTTGGACAAGTCTGCCCCAGTGAATCCAGGCGTCCGGCGGGCGATTTTTTCTAGATCCACGTCTTTCGCTAGCGTCTTACCGCGAGCGTGAACGTTCAGAATTTCCAAACGACCTGCATAGTCGGGGCGATCGACTACCACCTGACGGTCAAAACGACCGGGACGGAGGAGTGCCGCGTCTAGAACATCAGGACGGTTCGTAGCAGCGATGATGATGATTCCGGTGTTGCCTTCAAAACCATCCATCTCCGTGAGCAACTGGTTTAGGGTTTGCTCACGCTCATCGTTACCACCGCCAAGACCTGCACCACGCTGACGACCAACCGCGTCAATTTCATCAATGAAGACGATACAGGGCGCATTGGCCTTAGCCTGCTCAAACAGGTCGCGCACGCGGGACGCACCCACACCGACAAACATTTCTACAAACTCAGAACCGGAAATGGAGAAGAAAGGTACACCTGCTTCACCAGCAACGGCCTTTGCGAGCAAGGTTTTTCCAGTTCCCGGAGGACCGACAAGGAGAACACCCTTCGGAATCTTTGCGCCAATGGCTGTGAAGCGATCCGCGTTCTTGAGGAAGTCAACGACTTCAGCCAGCTCCAGCTTGGCCTGCTCAATTCCCGCTACATCCCCAAACGTAACCTGGGTTTGGGGTTCCATCTGCACGCGTGCTTTGGACTTGCCAAAGTTCATCGCTTGGCTGCCGGGGCCACTTTGGGCACGCCGCAAAATAAAGAAAAGCACAATCAACAGCAGGAACGGAATCAGCAGTGTGCTGAAGATGCGGGCAAGAATGTTGTCGTCAGGCTGAGGACTAACCCGGATATCGACGTTGTTGTTCGTGAGGATATCAATCAACTGAGGATCGTTGGGCAAATTCACCAGAACTTTGCCACCATCATCCGTTGTAACGAGCGCACGGGTACGATCCGAACTGATATCAACTTTTTCTACGTTGTTGGCCTCAACCTGCGAAATAAATTCGCTGTAGCGCCACGTTTCCTGCGATTGAGGTTGCCGATCGAGCAGTGCGGTGGCTAGAAAAATCACCACAACCACGAGAAGGGCATATAAACCTACATTTCTCCATCGCTTATTCACCGAGGCTAATCCTCCTAAATCGCTGACTTCGCTATCGTGATTAAATTTTGAACCCAAACGCCAAGAAAGTGGATTCTTATGTTAACTAATATTAACCTAATCTTAGAAATCTGGGCTGGATGTGCTGTGAAATTGAGTCACTAAGGTTTGGATTGAGGGATGTTTGGGATTGAACCGTTGCCTCTCAGCGTTTATGAGAACGGTGTGAATCGGGACGACACCCACAACGGCGTTGCTGTAGGCGATCGCCTCTAGCTGAGAAATAACATCGCCTGTCCAAGACGTTTCTCTAATCCTTTCATTTTGGCATCTCAACCGGGACATTAGGTGCGATCGCCCAATTCCAGGCAGAATCCCATCGGCCAGCGGTGGCGTCCACCATGTACCCTTGCCCCAACCCCACAGGGTTCCCGTACTTGTTTCTAACCAGTGCCCTGCGGCATTTATGAGAATCGCCTCTTGGGCGTGATAAGCTTGGGCATCCCGTTTTGCCTGCCACGAGGCAAGATAATTTCCGGTTTTGAGATGGGGGAGCGATCGCCCGTAATCCTCTGGAGGAGTTGCCACCCAAGCGGTGATGCCGTGTTGCTGCTGTTCGGATAAATCAGGCGGGAGCGATCGCCCCGTGATCCATTCCTGTCCTTCTGGAAACAGGGTAATGCGTAAAATCGGATACTGCTGAGCTAGGGCGATCGCCCCTTGGTGAATCTGCTTCCAGTCGGGGGATGTCCAGCCGAGGGTTTGGATGCTGTGACGGAGGCGATCGCAATGAGCCTGCCAGAAGGTAAGGGAATGATCGAGGGTGCCGTCATAGACTCGAAGGGTCGTAAAAACCGTCGCACCGTACAACAGCCCAGGATTGTGAATCGAGATCTGAAGGGTTTCACCTGGATCCAGAACCCCGTTATACCAGTACACGTCTAGTCCTCACGTGGCGTTTTCGGGAAGCTGCACGGCAATGCTGCCATTTGGCTCTTGAATAATTTTGCCGCCTAATGCCTCAATCCGTATGAGAGCTGTTTGACGAACGCGACTATCGGGGGACGTGCTAAGCACCATCATCCATGCGCCAATCTGGGCTTTTGTACTGTCTGGATCATTGGCGAGGAATGCGGCGGTTTGTTCAGAGACCAGAGCGACCTCCTCACTGCCTGCAACGCCCGATTGCCTTGCCCAGTCGGCAGCCGTACGAAAGGATTGTTCGGCTTGCTTAGCATCGCCTAGGAACAGGATCTCGTCAATTCCCTTTTGCCGCCATAGATAAAATGAGTCGGCGGGCATCGTGGGCGTCATCTGGCTCAGCCCTTGATTCATCAGGTTGACAGCCCGTTCCGGCATCCCCGCGTACAGGGAAGTACTCACCGATAGAAAGAAATAGGGGTCTAAAAAGAAGGGATCGCGTTGGGTGGTGATTTCAAAAAATTCTGGACTGAGGGAGTAGCCCGTCACCTGGCGAGCATCATCATCCCCAAAGTACTGAATAAAGTTGAGAAACGCCCAGTCAGCCAGCAGATTGTCATAACCAAAGGCAGGCGATCGCTGGAGAAGGGCAAGCTGCTGAGCTTGCGTGGAGACTTCTGCTTGCATCTCGGCATCCGTACGGAGGGCACGATTGCTGAGTTGCTCAAGCCGTGGTTTTTGTAGAACTCCAATGCCGACGATTGCGGCAATGCCAACGGCGATCGCGCCTAGGGTTTGGCCTAAATTTTGACGAGGATTGGACGCCATCATGCAACGCTGCGAACCACAAAATGACTGCTTTAAGTATGCCCAAAACCTAGACATTAAGGACTACGTGTCGTCCTTTCATCCCACTTTAAACCTATTCACCCTGATTGACTGACAAAACTCACACAACCCTGATTCTCTTGTCGGTTGGGTGAGCGCTAGTGTAACCCAACAGAGTAAAGGCTAGAGTTGGGTTCCATATTGTTTTACCCAACCTACTAGAAAAGATATGTCAGTCAACCAACCGTTTCACCTCTCCACCCCTTCACCCCCTACCGCAAATCATAGAGATACAGAAACGACGTGGAATTTGGACTTTGAAACTGATCCAGTTTACGAGCGGTATCGTTCAAGTGCGATCGCACTAGCTTCATCTCGTCGCGCAGTTCTACATCTGACAGCACCACCCAAACACGAGGATTTCCCCGCAGTGTTTCAAGATCGGCAAGGGTGCGATCGCGCTCCTGCTCGGACACTTGATCCAACGCTCCCTGACTATCGAGGTTATTGGCACCGATGTGATAATCGTTAGGTTTGAACCCGTAGCGATCGGCATAGTACATAAACTGATACTCACTTTTTTCGGACACGTAGATCACATCTCCCGGTTGGTAGTGAGTCTGCAAATAGCTCATCAACGGATGCATTGCTTCTCGGTAGCTGGGTTGAACCAGCAGGGGTAGAGCATTCCAGAAGGGCTGGATCAGTAGTGCCACCGTTAGCGCAATGCCGAATAGTCGAGCGAGGCGGGAGAATCGTCCATCGATACTCCAAGTCTGGGCACTCGCCGCGATCAGAACCAGGAAAAAGGGGACGAGGTACAGCGACAGACGCTCGTAAAACGGGTAGAGGCGGGCATAGGCGACGAGGATGGAAACAAGGATCGGGGAGAGTAGCAGCCAAAACCGATCGCGTTCAATCCGATTCAGGGCGTAACACCCCAACAGAAAACAGGCGATCGCCACCCCCACGCCAACGGAGGCAAACCCAAGGGGATTCACAAAAAAATGTTTGAGCGAACCGATGAGCCAGTCTAGATCCCAAAGGTTATCAGGGCATCGTCTATCCCACGAACTTTCTAAGGTGTCGTTGTTCGACGCTTGCCGCACGGAGATGACGTAGAAGAATCCAAAGCTGAGCAGCCACGCCGCATAGATCGGCAACCGCTGGCAAATGTCCTGAAGAACGTGATGCTCGGCAGGAGCTTGGTTGCGGGTTTGCCATTGCGTCCAAAGCCGAGGAATCAGGTAGCTAGCCTCAAGTCCCGCCAACACAAACACCGCTGGATAGGAAAACCAAACGGCGATCGCGCCCACAAGGCCACTCCAAACCTGCTGGCTACGGGATAGGTCAGATTGCCGAATGCTGAATAAAACGAGGGTGAGCAGCAGGGCGATCGCCACATCGGTCGAATACTGCTTCACCTCCGATGAATAGTAGATTAGGCTTTCGGAACTGGCGAGGAGGGCGATCGCCACCACCGCTCCGAGGGGAGAGAGTAACCGTTTTGCCAAGAGCGCACCGAGGATGAG
This sequence comes from Synechococcales cyanobacterium T60_A2020_003, assembly GCA_015272205.1. Lineage (NCBI taxonomy): Bacteria > Bacillati > Cyanobacteriota > Cyanophyceae > Synechococcales > Synechococcales cyanobacterium T60_A2020_003. Next base: position 57,316 of record JACYMB010000025.1, read on the forward strand.
TGCCGTCAGACCACTAATCAGCGGAAACAGCCGCAGCGCATACTCATGATTGCCTAAGAGTTGCACCATCGCCTTTTCAACCATGAGAAATCCGACGGGGGCAGCCTGGTTATGGTGCAAGGGTTCTAGAAATTCACCATAGGAACGGTTGATGATGTTAAGCGCTAGCTTGACCTCATCCGACCATAGGGAACGGTTAAAGCTGTACTGAATCAGACGCACCGCAATGCCCAAGATCAGCAGCAGTCCCGGTAGGCCGTAGGCGAGGAGCCAATCCCGCGATCGCAGGGTCGATTTAAAGCTGAGAGCATCAGGACGTTTGGACAGCATCCGTGCTTACTTCCCCTCGCTGCGAACCGTTGCCAGGTATTGCTGCAAGAAGGGCAATCCCCCGATCGCAGGCAGGAGATACCGCGAGGTGCAGAGAACACCCAAGGCAGCGGCAGTGGGCGCATCAAAATAGGGCTGGTAAAACCAGATCAATGCGGCATCCCGTGTCCCAACTCCGGCAAAGGTGAGGGGCAGCAATCCGGTCAAAATCGCCAACGGTGAAAGGGCGAGGTTCGTCAGGAAGGGAACCCAGGCATTCAGCGCTAGGATGAAGAACCAGATTTGGAGCAGGTGCAGGAACCAAATGAAGATCGAGGTCGCGCTAATTTTGAACAGGCGGCGGCGATCGCTCCAAAAATAGTCATGCATGTCATCCCAGGCGTGGCTCAGTTTCACTAGTTTTTGGCGCAGTCCTTTAGGCGCAATTTTGCCTGCGGATACGAAGAAGAAATGGGCAAACCCACGGGAACCCAGGAGCAAAAGTCCCAAAATTAGCCCGACTAATACGCTAACGGTCATCACCCAAAAGACCCAGTCCTTATTGGGATAGAGCATGAGGCCAAATACGCACCACAACAGCAGGGACAGCAGGTCGCAGGCTTTTTCAAACACGACCAAGGACAGAGCCAGGGAACCCGGCAGATGGCCGCGATCGCGCATGAAGTAGGCTTTGGCAATATCACCCATTTTCGAGGGCAGTACCATATTCAGGACGCTGGCCGCCAGGATTAGCTTGTTGGCTTCGCCAAATCCAATAAATGACCCGGTAGGAACGAGTTGCTGAAGTCGCCATGCCGTGATCATCGTGATGGGGACAACCATGCCGAGGCTGATCACCATCCAGAGGCGATCGCACTCTCGGAACACCTCGATCAGGCTGGCAACGTCAATTTTCCAGTAGATCATCGCCAGGATGGTCAGGCTGACGAGGATAGAGATAAGTCGCTTCATGAATTACGTTCTGGTAAGGCGAGCCCTATTCTACCAGTTAGACTTCTTTACGACTTCGGTAGGGGGCGATCGCTTGATTCAATATCCGGCGTTGCTGAACAGAAGTATGATTTTCGTGTTCAGGCCTTTTTCCGCGCTCACCCTAGCCCTCTCCCCAAGGAGAGGGAACAAGCGTTTTAGCCCCCTTCTCCTGTGGGAGAAGGGTTGAGGATGAGGGCAATTCATAGCCGCATTCAGCAACGCCCAATATCCAGTTAGTTGTTAGGGCATATTCCGAGCGTTTGCACTCCTTTTGCGATCGCCTATCCTCCCGTTGCAACCACAGCCCAACCTTAGGACGATTCCAGCGTAGACCAAACCTCTAGCTTCGTCTTAACCTTGCGAATCACCTCATCCGTAAAGTCTGATGTACTCATCTGACCGCCCAGATCCGAGGTCGCCTTTCCTTCGTGAATTGCCTCAAAAACAGACTCGTAGATTGATCGGGACGCTCGATCCGCAGCGGGGGTTTTCACATAGGTCAGCAAGGCTGCACTGGCCAAGATCATCGCCATCGGATTCGCAACGTTCTTACCGTAGAGGGCTGGAGCTGTACCGTGGGGCGCTTCCGCCATTACCGTTTTCACCTGGAAGGTTTCTGAGTCAAACCCCATCACCAAACTCTCTGAACCGGCAATGCTGCCGTACATCTGCAACACCATATCGGACAGCAAATCACCATCTCGATTCAGGGCTGGAATGACGAGGGCTTCGCCACTGCTTTGCAAGAGGAGGGCAAAGGTGGCGTCAATCAAGAGGGGTTGATACGTGACCTCCGGATAGCGCTGAGCCGCTGCATCCAGTTCTTCTTTGAACATACCCTCATAGGTTGCGCTGACCGTAAACTTTGGCCCACCAAAGACCTTTGCACCTGTCCGTTTGGCGTGGGCAAAGGTGAACTCCGCCACCGCTCGGCAGATCGATCGGCTAATTTTTGAGGTTCGCCAAGCAATTTCATCCCCCGTTTCCGTTATTTCGCGCCATTCCTGTGCACCGTAGGCGTCATCCACCGCCACTCGCACGATGGTAATGGGAGCATGAACGCCGCCCAATGGACGAATTTGGGGAATGCGGCGTCCGGTTCGCACGATCACCGACGCTCCCAAGGCTTCCCGCAAGATTGCATTCGGGCTACCCACATCGCCCGCTATGTCTGGGGTGATGGTTGCGGCTTTTAGGGCTAGTCCGGTTTTGCAGGCGGCTTCTGCGGATTCCCAAACGACCTTGTTTTGACTCGCCCGCCGACTGTCCAGGCTCAAATCATAATCGACAAATTGCAACGGTTGGCGAATAACGGCAGGTTGCAAGACTCTTAACGCTTCCGCCAAGAGTTCTTCTCCGGTTTGATCGCCGTGCATGACGATGATCGTGGGCATCGATTGCTGGGTTTGCATGGGAAGGGATGTCATGAATCACTGCAGGTAGTGTTCACAAATTTTGGTCGGTGAGCGATCGCCAAAACAGTCAAAATGAGTACGAAACAGAGAAGCTTCCAATGGTCTTAGGATTTGCCCCTCGGTTCGGTCATGTCGGAATCCGGAGAAAATGCCCTAACTCACGCGACTATACCACCGCAGCAACACCCGCGCTAACCGCTCTGAATGGTGACGCACTTTATGGCTAATCGGGTCTTCGTCCATAATGTTGGCAATTACAATTCGGCTTCCCGATTGGATTACGGCCTCGCGATCAAAGTAGACCGGATGGGAATTTTCCTGGGCGTAGCGGATCAGGGCACTCGCAGAGGGCGACTTCTTGTGAACCAGCACGGCATCAAAAATGCGCTGACCGCAGACTTGATCCAACGCTCGAATATGATCAGAAACCGTGTAGCCCTGGGTTTCACCCGGTTGGGTCATAATATTGCACACGTAGATTCGGGGCGCATCGGCATGGGCGATCGCCTCTCGAATCTCAGGAACCAGCAGATTGGGAATGACGCTGGTATAGAGACTGCCCGGCCCAATTACAATGTAATCCGCCTCCTGAATCGCTTGAATCGCCTTGGGCAACGCAGGGGGATTATGGGGGTGACAGCCAATGTTCACAATCGTACCGTTTGCTTCAGGAATCTGAGATTCGCCCTCCACATACCGCCCATCGGCCAGTTCTGCCCAGAGCTTTACATCGCTGAGAGTAGCCGGAAGCACTTCCCCCCGAATCGCTAAAACTTTAGAGCTAGCGGCGATCGCCTGTTCCAAATCCCCCGTTACCTCACTCATTGCCGTCAGGAACAAATTCCCGAAACTGTGCCCGATCAAACCATCCCCAGCCTGAAAGCGATACTGAAATAGCTCCGTCAGCAACTTTTCCTCATCTGCCAGAGCCGCGAGACAGTTGCGAATATCGCCTGGTGGCAAAACGCCAATCTCTCGCCGCAACCGTCCTGACGATCCGCCATCATCAGCAACGGTCACAATCGCCGTAATGTTGGCACTGTAAATTTTCAACCCCCGCAGCAAATTAGACAGCCCCGTACCGCCCCCCAACACCACAATGCGAGGGCCACGACGCAGACGACGATGGGTGATCAGCATATCCACCAGCTCGTCATCTCCTTCGGGCATGAGCACGTCGGTAATGGCTCCGAGGGTGCGAGTTTGCCCCCACAAAATCAGCAGCAATCCGATCAGAACCACCAACGGCCCGCTGATGTAGTTGGGAACCAAATCCGTAATGAAGTTGAGAAGATTACTAACAAATTGCGTGAAATAAAAGACCGGAGTGAGTTTCGACCAAATGGCAAGTCCGAGTCCGGTCAGCAGTACACCTGCCGCGCTAATCACCAACCAGCGTTTGACAAATAGTCCCGGAGATAGCCATTTAAACCACTGATCCACACGATTGGGGCGTCGGTAGGATGCCTTAGCGGGATTGAGTAGTTGCTTAATGCGATCGATGAACATTGGGGTTGAGGGTATGAGGAAGAGATCTGGGCAGTCATTCCGTATTGCACTTTAAACGGTCGCCGCCGAGACAGGATCAGCGCCAAGTTCATCTTGACTTGCATTTTACAAAATGACTACCTCATCAGCTGAATTTGACGGCTCACCTTAACCATAGTTAGAGACACGCGGACAGCGTAGCTGAAGTTGTATTGAGACACAAAGCACTGATCCAGGAAAGCTGAAGTTCAAGCCCCTCTACCATCAGAGTGGGACAACATTGACACTGAATGGTGGAAAAACCGGGTTGGAGTTGATATCAAGAGGATTCAACTACTTCCGAACAACCAGACTGCTGGCTCGGAAAGTCGTTATGGAGTTTGCCTAGAATGGACACTCGTTAACAATACTCAACAGGAAGAGCCTTGGATTATGGTTTTTCATTGGAGCGAACAACCTGGAAAGATTTTGAGATTGATTCCCAATGGGAAGTCGGAATGGTGCGCATACGGTTGACTTCAAGTCTACAAACTCGACCCCCGATAGCGCAACTGTCGCTTCAGCGCAAAGGTTTGAGCAAATTTAGGAATATCGCCTCGGCGTCCCATCACAATCAGCGTATCGCCTCCTAAAATATTGAGGGTATGGTCTGGACGGGTAATCGTTTCTCCAGTCGCACGGCGAACGGCCACTACAATAAATGATCCTTGTCCCTTAATTTCCACATTACTGAGCGGCCCACCCACCAACGGCGAATCGTGGGGAATAGCGAGTTCATCCACTTGGACATCGAGACCCGAAAGAAGTTCATTGAGAGTTCTACCGCCTTCGCTCTGCTCTAAGAAATCAAGGGCAGCGGGATGGGTGATCATGTGCGCCATGCGCTGGGCTCCAATGGTAGCAGGCAAAACAACATGATCCGCTCCGGCGAGTTTGAGCTTGTTTTCGGTCGAGGGGTATTCGCCGCGTGCCAGGATGATCAAGTTGGGGTTAAGGCCACGGGCTGTGAGGGTAATGAATACGTTGCTGGCATCGTCAGGTAGTACCGTAGCAAGAAATCGGGCATGTTCAATCCCTGCAGATAACAGAACGTGTTCATCGGCGGCATTGCCTAATAGGGTGAGATAACCTCGATCTTGGGCTTTAGTGATGCGATCGCCACTGTTATCGACAATCAAAAACTTCTGTCGTGCATGGTCCATTTCGACAGCCAAGCTCTGACCAATCCGTCCATAGCCACAGATAATGACGTGGCCTTTGAGCGTTTCAATCCCTGCGGGTCGATTCCCCGCCGCTCTGCGGCGTAAAATGCCAGGATG